>NZ_JBDJLM010000086.1:0-20814 GCF_039673365.1 Pseudomonas sp. TWI923
TTTTGACTATCAGTCCGTACTCACAAGCACCCACACGAATTGCTTGATTCAATTTGTTAAAGAGCGTTTGGTTAAGAGCTTTTCGTCTCAACCGAGGCGCGCATTCTACGCCTTCCTCATTTGCTGTCAAGCGTTTATTTTGAAGTTATTTCCGAGAAACTCGTTTGGCTTCAACCGCTTAACTCGCTGCGATCTCTCGTAGCGGGAGGCGAATCATACAGCGTTACAACCTGCTGTCAACCACCTTTTTCACCGCTGCCGATCGTGAGACCGAAACGCTTCCGGAGCTTTCGATTCGCTTAACTCGTTGAATTTCAAGGAGTTTTGCGTTCCGTTGTCGCTGGAAGTGGGGCGCATTATAAGGGGATCTGAAACCCCGTCAACCTTTAATTTCAAGAAACAGAAATATAGGAGAACGACCGGATAAAGACGGCAAGACACGCAACCCACGCTCAGGCCGCCCTCTTACGCCCTCCCGCAAACCTGGGCACTCGCTTCGCCACCGCCGGAATTCGCAGCACCATCAGCAACGCCCCTACCCCTGCATAGATGACCCACTCCTTCAAATCCGAACGCACGATCCACAAGAAATGCAGCAACCCCAACCCAAGAATTACATACACCAGCTTGTGCAGCTTCTTCCAACGCGCCCCTAGCCGTCGCTGACTGTAGCGATTGGAGGTGACCGCCAACGCCAGCAAGCCAAGGAAACCCAACGCGCCGACAATGATGTACGGCCGCTTGCGCAGCTCAACCCCCAGCTGCCCCCAATCCAGGCCCAGGATGAAAACCATATATGAAGTCATGTGCAGCACTATATAAGCAAAGCACCACAACCCCAGCTGCCGGCGCACCACGATCCAGCCCGACCACCCTGTCAATTTCTGCAGCGGCGTCATGCTCAAGGTAATCAATAGAAAGACCAACGCCCCCAGCCCAAGCCGATCCACCAGGATCTTGCCCGGATCTGGGTCGAGCTGCCCCGTCGCCGCCTGATACAGCCACCAGGCCGGAAACAGGCAGCCGAGCACAAAGATCGCCAATCGCAACCAGGGATAACGCATCAATAGTTCTTCCGCAGATCGAGCCCGGTGTACAACGACGCTACCTCATCAGCATAACCGTTGAACATCTGCGTCTCCCGCACATTGGGGCTGAACAGCCCACTGGGCAAGCGCCGCTCGCGAGCCTGGGTCCAGCGTGGATGATCGACCGTCGGGTTGACGTTGGCATAGAAACCATATTCATCCGGCGCCAGCCCTTGCCAGGTGGTATGCGGCTGCTCCGCCACCAGGCTGATGCGTACGATCGACTTGATGCTCTTGAAGCCATACTTCCATGGCACCACCAGACGCAGTGGCGCGCCGTTCTGGTTTGCCAACTCCCGGCCATACATGCCCACAGCCAGGATCGCCAACGGGTTCATCGCCTCGTCCAGGCGCAGCCCTTCTACATAAGGCCAGTCGATCAGGGCAAAACCGGAGCGTTGCCCGGGCATGCTCTTTGGGTCTTGCAGCGTTTCGAAACGAACATAACGCGCCTTGGAAGTTGGCTCGACCTGCTTGAGCACTTGCGCCAGAGGAAAGCCCAACCACGGAATGACCATCGACCAGGCCTCTACGCAGCGCAGCCGATAAATACGCTCCTCGAGCTGATAGGGCTTGACGAAGTCCTCCAGCGCATAGCGCCCGGGCTTTGCCACCTCGCCATCGACCACCAGGCTCCAAGGCTCGGTCTTCAGGCTGCCCGCATTGGCTGCAGGGTCGCCCTTGTCGGGCCCGAACTCATAGAAGTTGTTGTAGTGAGTGGCGTCCTTGAACGGCGTGATGGCCTCATCCTTCACGGTGACTGCCTGCCAGCGCGTGGCACCCAGCTTTTCGGTGAACCACGCAGGCGCCGCTCCGGCTGCGGCATCGGCATAACGCGATGGCTCTGCGGCCACTCCCAAACGCGGCAAAGCGCCCAGGGCCATGCCTGCCAAGGTGCCACCCAGCATGCTGCGACGGGAAAGATAGATATGTTCGGGGGTGACCTGTGCCGACGTGCAGTCGGATGATCGAGGGAGTTTGATGAGCATGACGGCTCCACAGTACGGGCAACTGATGTACCCGTAAGACTATGGAGCCGGCAGGTTATTCCACGATTAAATCTTCATGAGGTTTTACGACGACCGCGCAGCAGGTACTGCAGCGGGCCGGAAACCGCATAAGCGAGGAAGATCAGCAGCAGGATGCGGGGCGGGTCGCTGAACACTACGGCGAACACCAGCACCACGGCCAGGATCGCAACAAAGGGCACACGCCCCTTGAGATCCAGCTCCTTGAAGCTGTTGTACTTGATGTTGCTGACCATCAGCATGCCGGCAGCAGCTACCAGCAATGCCACCAGGAACGACAACTTGGAACCCTGGATACCGAAATCGCTGAACGCCCACACAGTGCCAGCCACAACGCCAGCCGCGGCTGGGCTGGCCAGGCCGATGAAGTAGCGTTTGTCGGCGGTGCCGACCTGGGTGTTGAAACGCGCCAGGCGCAGTGCGGCACCGGCCACATAGATGAAGGCGACCATCCAGCCGACCTTGCCCATATCGCCCAGTGCCCAGCCGAAGGCCAGCAAGGCCGGCGCCACACCAAAGGCGACCATGTCCGACAGCGAGTCGTACTCGGCACCGAAGGCACTCTGGGTGTTGGTCATGCGCGCCACACGGCCATCGAGGCCGTCGAGAACCATGGCGACGAAGATCGCGATGGCGGCGAAGGCGAAATACTTGCTCGCTTCGCGCGGATCACCAGCGCTCAGGGCGCTCTGCGCACTCATCGAACTGATGATGGAATAGAAGCCGGCAAACAGGTTGGCGGTGGTGAACAGGTTGGGCAGCAGGTAGATGCCGCGGTGACGGACCTTGCGGCCTTCGGCGTCATGCCCTTCTTCGACATGCTCATCGATCGGTAGCAGGCTTTCGGCGTCGGAGGGCTTGTTCGGCTCTTCGGGACGTTCGCTCATGAAAAGTACCTTGCAACGGGGGTGGAATATGTTCGACACGGGCTCGCGAAACGGGTTCTGACGGCGAGCCACTGGTCGCTTTATACCAGAAGCCGGCCGCGCAAACGAAAAAACGCGGCCGAAGCCGCGTTTTTCATTTAGCCAAGCAAGACTTAGTTCTTGCTCTTGTCGACGATCTTGTTCGCCGAGATCCACGGCATCATCGAACGCAGTTGCTCGCCGATGATTTCGATACCGTGGGCGGCGTTGTTACGGCGCTTGGCGGTCATCGATGGGTAGTTGGTGGCACCTTCGCTGATGAACATCTTCGCGTATTCGCCGTCCTGGATGCGCTTCAGAGCGTTGCGCATGGCCTTGCGGGATTCTTCGTTGATGACTTCAGGGCCGGTGACGTACTCACCGTACTCGGCGTTGTTGGAGATCGAGTAGTTCATGTTGGCGATACCGCCTTCGTACATGAGGTCAACGATCAGCTTCAGTTCGTGCAGGCACTCGAAGTAGGCCATTTCTGGCGCGTAGCCAGCTTCGACCAGGGTTTCGAAACCAGCTTTGACCAGCTCGACGGTACCGCCGCACAGAACAGCCTGCTCACCGAACAGGTCGGTTTCGGTCTCGTCCTTGAAGGTGGTTTCGATGATGCCGGTACGGCCGCCACCGACGCCTGCGGCGTAGGACAGGGCGACGTTCTTGGCATTGCCCGAAGCGTCCTGGTAGATAGCGATCAGGTCAGGGATGCCGCCGCCTTTGACGAACTCGGAGCGCACGGTGTGGCCCGGGGCCTTCGGTGCGATCATGATCACGTCGAGGTCGGCACGCGGAACGACCTGGTTGTAGTGGATCGAGAAGCCGTGGGAGAAGGCCAGGGTGGCGCCTTTCTTGATGTTCGGCTCGATCTCGTTCTTGTACAGCTGGCCCTGGAACTCGTCCGGGGTGAGGATCATGACCAGGTCGGCGGCAGCGACGGCGGTGGCCACGTCGGCTACTTTCAGGCCGTGGGCTTCTGCCTTGGCAACGGTGGCCGAGCCTTTACGCAGACCGACGGTAACGTCTACACCGGAGTCCTTCAGGTTGCACGCCTGAGCGTGGCCCTGGGAGCCGTAACCGATGATGGCGACTTTCTTGCCCTGGATGATGGAAAGGTCGCAGTCTTTATCGTAGAAAACTTTCATGAAATACCCCTGGTTATATCTCGGCCCCTGCGGAGCCATAGCTAATTTTTGAAGTTAGATGCTGAGCACTTTGTCGCCACGGGCAATGCCGGTGACGCCACTGCGCACGGTTTCGAGAATCGATGCGGTGCCGATGGCCTGGATGAAGCTGTCCAGTTTGTCGCTGGTACCGCTCAGCTGTACGGTGTACACGCTGGCGGTCACATCGACGATCTGGCCGCGGAAGATATCCGTGGTGCGCTTGATCTCGGCGCGCTGGGCACCGGTGGCCTTGACCTTGACCAGCATCAGTTCGCGCTCGATGTGAGCGCTTTCCGACAGGTCGACCAGCTTGACCACTTCGACCAGCTTGTTCAGGTTCTTGGTGATCTGTTCGATCACTTCATCATGGCCGACGGTGGTCAACGTCAGACGCGACAGGGTCGGGTCTTCGGTCGGTGCCACGGTCAGGCTTTCGATGTTGTAGTTGCGCTGGGAGAACAGGCCGACCACGCGAGACAAGGCACCGGGTTCGTTTTCCAGCAGCAGGGAAATGATGTGCCGCATATCAGGTACGCTCCGTCTTGCTCAGCCACATGTCACGCATCGAGCCATCCTTGATCTGCATCGGATAGACGTGCTCGGTACGGTCGATCGCGATGTCGATGAAGACCAGGCGGTCCTTCATGGCAAATGCTTCTTCCAGCTTCGGCTTGAGGTCCTTCAGGCTGGTGATGCGGATACCCACATGACCATAGGCCTCGGCCAACTTGACGAAGTCAGGCAGCGACTCGACATAGGAATGCGAGTGGCGGCCGTTGTAAGCCATGTCCTGCCACTGGCGGACCATGCCCAACACACCGTTGTTCATGTTGACGATCTTCACCGGCAGGCCGTACTGCATGCAGGTGGACAGCTCCTGGATGTTCATCTGGATGCTGCCTTCGCCAGTGACGCAGGCCACGTCATGATCCGGGAAGTTGAGCTTGATGCCCATGGCCGCCGGGAAACCGAAGCCCATGGTGCCCAGGCCACCGGAGTTGATCCAGCGGTTGGGTTTGTTGAAGCGGTAGTACTGCGCCGCGAACATCTGGTGCTGGCCCACGTCGGAGGTGACGAAGGCATCGCCCTTGGTCACTTCGCACAGCGTCTCGATGACCTGCTGCGGCTTGATGACGTTGCCGTCGCCCTTGTCGTAAGGGAACAGGCCACCGTCGCCACGCCATTCGTCGATCTGCTTCCACCAGGCATCCAACGCCGCCTTGTCAGGCTGCTCGCCAATTTCCTTGAGAATGCCGAGCATTTCGTTGAGCACGCTTTCGACCGGGCCGACGATCGGCACGTCGGCCTTGATCATCTTCGAGATCGACGCCGGGTCGATGTCGATATGAATGATCTTGGCGTTCGGGCAGAACTTGGCCGGGCCGTTGACCACGCGGTCGTCGAAACGCACGCCGACAGCGAAGATCACATCGGCATTGTGCATCGCCAGGTTGGCGGTGTAGCTGCCGTGCATACCGAGCATGCCGAGGAACTGGCGGTCGGTACCCGGGAAGCCACCGAGGCCCATGAGAGTGTTAGTGACCGGCAGGTTCAGCGACTTGGCGATTTCGGTGAGGGCTTCGGAGCCACCACCGAGGATGACGCCACCGCCGGAGTAGACGACCGGGCGCTTGGCCGCGAGGAGCATTTCGGCTGCCTTGCGGATCTGGCCGGAGTGACCACGTACAGCCGGGCTATACGAACGCAGCTTGACCTTTTTCGGGTAGATGTACTCGAACTTCTCAGCCGGGTTGGTCATATCTTTTGGAATGTCGACCACGACCGGGCCGGGACGGCCGGATTGCGCAAGATAGAAAGCTTTTTTCAGAACTTCCGGGATTTCCGAAGCATGCTTGACCATGAAGCTGTGCTTCACGATCGGCCGGGAAATACCGATCATGTCGGTTTCCTGGAAGGCATCGGTGCCGACCATGGTGCTGGGCACCTGGCCAGACAGGATGACCATCGGAATGGAATCCATGTAAGCGGTGGCAATACCGGTGATGGCATTGGTCGCACCTGGGCCGGAAGTCACCAGTACCACGCCGGCCTTGCCGGTGGCACGGGCGTAACCGTCCGCCATATGGGTGGCAGCCTGTTCGTGACGGACCAGGATGTGCTGGACTTCCGGTTCCTTGAACAGAGCATCGTAAACATGAAGGAGAGCACCGCCAGGGTACCCGTAGATGTGCTTAACGCCCTCGTCACGCAAGAAGCGGACGACCATCTCAGCGCCAGATAAAAGCTCCACGTTGTTCACCTCTAAAACGCCAGAATACCGTCCTCACTGGACGGGTCTTATTAGGTTTACTGCCAAGCAGAGCATGAGCGAACGTCAGCACTGACTGAGCAAGTATTGGGAATGCCCTGGTGTGTTGCGGGCTTTCCCACCCAGCGCGAGGTAACGCGTTGCGGGGTGTTACAAGTCGGCGCGGGTGTGCGCCTCATGATCTGCTTAGCGGGTCTGCTTCTGGCAGTCCCTCTACAGCGGAATCTGGATTCTTGTGATTTGGCGCCAACAAGTCAAGAAAAATTATTGCCAATTTTTCCGCAAGATGAATCGCCAGCACCACTAAAAAGGCGCGCAGCAGCAGAAGAATAAAGATTTCCATAAAAAAGGGCCACAATCTGCGGCCCTTAAAGGAAAAAGAGAAGAAATCAGGCGGAAGGCGCGATCAATTGATCGAATTCTGCCAACAGGCGCCGTAACACGCGGCTTTGTTCCGGGCGATCGACAAACACCGTCTCGGCCATCACCAGGATGCCCGAGGCGTTCGGCAACGCCAGTCCGTGCTCGAGGATCAGCTTCATGCGTGGCAGGAAGATCCACTGCAGCCACTGCTCGAAGCTCATGCTGTCCACCGCGAACGGCACCGTGCTGGCCAGCATCTTGTCGCTGGGCGTATCAGCGCTCCACCAGCCCTGGACCTTGAGCTCTTGCTCGATCAGCAGCAGATGGTCGGCGATATCGAGAATGCGCTGTTCCATCACAGGTTGACCCGCGCCTTCTGCCGCGCCAGTGCGGCACCGGCGCTGTCGCCTTGCTTCTCGCGGGCCTGGGCGATGGTGTTCCACAGCTGGGCCTGAAGGTCTGGACGGCCGTTGGCGTAGGTCAGCGCGCGACGGGCCAGTTGCTCGGATTGCGCCGCGTCACCTTGCGACAGGCGCACCTGGGCCAGGCGGAACAGCACCTGCGGCTCGCGCGGGGCGATGCGCTGGGCACGCTCCAGGCTCGAAGCGGCGCCGTTGAAGTCACCACTGCCCTGCTGCTGCTGGGCGGTGGTCAGCAGCGCCAGCACCGGGCCATCGAGTTGCTCGTCGGCGGACAAGCCGCCGGTGTTGGCGCGCGGGATGCCGGTCGGCGCCTGGGTGACGGCCGGAGGGTTGCTCATCGAGGCGATGTCGAACGGCTCATCGGCCACCGGGTTGGGGTTGCTGGTGATGGGGCCAGTGCTGATCGGGCCCGGGGTGATCGGGCCGCTGCTGACCGGGCCGGGAGTAATCGGCCCGGTGCTGATCGGCGCGCCGCCGGTGCCCTGCGGGATCATCACGGTGACGCCGCCTTCTTCGGGCAACGACTGCGCCTGGCTGCTGCCGCCACTGGTCGGGTAGGCCGAGGTGCGCTTGGCCTGGACCCGCTCACTGTTGGAGACCCGGGTGCTCGAATCCACCACCGGGATGTTGCCACGCTGGACGCTGGAGCAGCCTTGCAGCACGGTTACCGCGGTCAAGACAGGAATCCACCACTTCTTCACTTCACACCCTCTTCAAAAGCTCGTGCTCAATTCATCCACCCCTTGACCCAGTCCATGACCGATTCGGCCGGGTTCTGTTCGCCACCACAGGTGGCGCCAGCGGGCGGTTCGCTGCCGCGAATATACGGCATCTGCACGGCTCCCGGACAGCTACCGTCGGAACCCTGGCCGCTGTAAGGGTCGATCCACGCCTGCACCACGTTGTCGGGTAGCGGCATGTCCAGCGGCAACGGGTCGGCCTTCTTCATGAAGCTGGTCCACACCTGCAGCGCGCCGGTGGCGCCGGTGAACGGCGTCTTGCCGTTGTCGTCGCGGCCCAGCCAGACCACTGCCAGCAGGTCCTGGCTGAAGCCGGAGAACCAACTGTCGCGCGAGTCGTTACTGGTGCCGGTCTTGCCCGCCAGCGTCAGCGAGCTGGGCAGCACGCTATACACCGAACGCCCGGTACCTTCACGCATTACCCGCTGCATGGCGTTCTGCACCAGATAGATGGCACCGGGGTCAAAGGTTTGCTGGATCTGGAACGGGTAGCGCTTGAGCGGCTCGCCTTCGGCGGTGAGCACGCTGCGAATGCCACGCATCGGTGTATTGAAGCCACCGTTGGCGATGGTCTGGTACATGGTCGCAACCTGCATCGGCGACATGCCGCCAGCGCCCAGCAGCATCGACGGGAACGCCGGCCAGTCGACCTGCACACCCAGGCGGCCGATGGTCTTGATCACGTTCGGCACGCCCACTTCCAGGCCGAGCTTGGCGGTCGACAGGTTGTAGGAGTTGGCCAGGCCCTGGTACAGGTAGATGGTGCCATGGGGGCGGCGATCGTAGTTCTGCGGGCGCCACACCTGGCCGTCGGCACCTTTGACCGAGAACGGCTCGTCCTGCACCCGAGTGGTCAGGCTGTACTTGCTCGGTTGCTCAAGCGCGGTAAGGTAGACCGCCGGCTTGACCAGCGAGCCGATCGGCCGCACGGCGTCGATGGCACGGTTAAAGCCGGCAAAGCCCGACTGACGGCTGCCGATCAGCGCCTGCACCTCGCCGGTTTCCGGGTTGGTGACGACCATCGCCGACTCCACCTCGTCGGCGCCCTTGCGCCCGGCCAAGCGCTTGAACGTCTCGCTCATGGCGGTTTCGGCCTTCATCTGCAGGATCGGGTCGAAACTGGTGAAGATGCGCAGGCCTTCTTCGGTCAAGTCTTCGTCGCGGTAGTCCTGGCGCAGCTGACGCTTGACCAGGTCGAGGAATGCCGGGAACGAGCTGTCGGCCAGGCTGCCGCGCTTGGTCACGCCCAGCGGCATCTTCTTCGCAGCATCAATCACTTCCTGGCTGGCCACGCCCTGCTCGGCCAGCAGGTCGAGCACCAGGTTGCGGCGCTGCAGGGCGCGCTCGGGGTAACGACGCGGGTTGTAGTAGGACGGCCCCTTGACCATGCCCACCAGCAAGGCAATCTGGTGCAGCTTGAGTTCCTGCAGCGGCTGGCTGAAGAAGAACTGGCTGGCCAGGCCGAAACCATGCACGGCGCGCTGGCCGTCCTGGCCGACGAAGACTTCGTTCAGGTACGCCTCGAGGATCTCGCGCTTGTCGTAGTGCATCTCCAGCAGCACGGCCATCATGGCCTCGGTCAGCTTGCGGCTAAGGCTGCGCTCGTTGGTGAGGAAGAAGTTCTTCACCAACTGCTGGGTCAGGGTACTGCCGCCCTGACGCATAGCGCCCGAGGAGGTGTTCACCCAGATGGCCCGGGCAATGGACTTGGGCGATACGCCGAAGTGGCTGTAGAAATCGCGGTCTTCCGTGGCGATCAGGGTCTCCAGCAGGTACGGCGGGACCTGGTCGATCTTGATCAGGATGCGGTCTTCAAGATTCTTCGGGTAGATACCGCCAATCATTAGCGGCTCCAGGCGCACCACGTCGAGCTTGCCGCCGTTGGCACCGCTGAGCCCCGCAACGTAGTCACCGGAGAACCGTACACGCACGAACTGCGCCGGCTCCATACCTTCATAGAACTGGAAGCCGCGGGTATTGAGGTCGACGTTGTTACCATTTATCGACGCCGCGCCCGGGCCATTGGCCGCACTCTCGCGACGGTAGCCGAGGGCATCGAGCTCGGTGAGGAAGTCGTTCTTGCTCAGCTTCTGGCCGACGAACAGCTCCAGCGGCCGGGCGTACACCTTGGCCGGGATGGTCCAGCGCTTGCCGGAAAACTTCTCCTGCACAGTCGCATCGAGGTAGACCGCAAAACCGGCGATCAGGACAAGGCCGACCAGGCTGAGCTTGAGTGCCCAGCCCAACCAGGCGCGCGCACGGCCGGTCGGCTGCTTTTTAGGGGGGCGGGAATTTCGGGTACGAGTCATGGCGGCGGAGTATACGCACTTTCAAAAAGGGAGGCAGGCGCCCACAGGCGGTTTGCAGGGACGTCACCATTGACCATAATGGCGCCTTCGAATTCCCTGACCCCGAAAGGATCACTTGTGAGCCAAGCCCTGATCAGCGCGCTGCAGAACCCTGCACTTTATCCGCACCCTGTCGAGGGCTTCCAGCTCATCGAAACGCACATTTCCTGGGTCCTGCTCACCGGTGAGTTCGCCTACAAGATCAAGAAGCCCATGAACTTCGGCTTCCTCGACTTCACCGGCCTGGATCAGCGTGGGCATTTCTGCAACGAAGAACTGCGCCTGAACCAGCGCCTGACCGAAGGCCTGTACCTGGAAGTACTGCCCATTACCGGCAGCGCCGAAGCCCCGCAACTGGGCGGCGCAGGCACGCCGATCGAGTACGCGCTGAAAATGCGCCAGTTCCCCCAGGGCCAGATGCTCAGCACCCTGCAGGCCAACGGTGAGCTGAACGCCGACCACATCGACCAGATGGCCCGGCAGATTGCCGAGTTCCACCTGCAGGCACCGAAAGTCGCCGTCGAGCACCCGCTGGGTACGCCAGACGCCGTCATGGCCCCGGTGGAACAGAACTTCGAGCAGATTCGCCCGTTCCTCAGCGACAAGGCCGACCTGCAGCAGCTCGACAACCTGCAAGCCTGGGCCCAGGACAGCTTCAAACGCCTGCACGGCCTGCTCGAGGCGCGCAAGGCCGACGGTTTCATCCGCGAATGCCACGGTGACATCCACCTGGGCAACGCCACCCTGATCGACGGCAAGGTGGTGATCTTCGACTGCATCGAGTTCAACGAGCCGTTCCGCCTGACCGATGTCTACGCCGATGTCGGCTTCCTCGCCATGGACCTCGAAGACCGCGGCCTCAAGTGCCTGTCGCGGCGCTTCATCAGCCAGTACCTGGAGCTGACCGGCGACTACCAGGGCCTGGAGCTGCTGAACTTCTACAAGGCTTACCGCGCCCTGGTACGGGCCAAGGTCGCGCTGTTCAGCATGCCGGCCGACGCCGATGGCGTGCAACGCGCCACCACCCTGCGCACCTACCGCAACTACGCCAACCTGGCGGAAAGCTACAGCGCCATCCCGTCGCGCCTGCTGGCGATCACCCACGGTGTTTCGGCGGTGGGCAAAAGCCATGTGGCCATGCGCCTGGTCGAAGCGCTGGGCGCAGTGCGCGTGCGCTCCGATGTCGAACGCAAGCGCCTGTTCGGTGAGCAGCAGCAGGCCCAAGCCGGCCAGTTGCAGGCAGGGATCTATGACCAGCAGTCCAGCGCCGCGACCTACCAGCGCCTGCATGCGCTTGCAGAAATCATCCTGCGTGCCGGCTTCCCGGTAGTGCTGGACGCCACTTACCTCAAGCACGACCAGCGCAAGGCCGCGGCACAGGTCGCCAGCGAGACCGGCGTGCCCTTCCTGATTCTCGACTGCCAAGCCCCCGAGGCCGTCATCGAGAGCTGGCTGGCGCAGCGCCAGGCCGATAATGCCGACCCTTCGGATGCCACCCTCGAAGTCGTCAAGGCCCAGCAAGCCAGCCGCGAACCGCTCGATGCCGAAGAACAGAAGCACAGCAAGCGCGTCGAGACCCAGGAAAGCGCCAGCATGGACCAGCTGATCGACCAGATCCGCCAGCACCTGCCCGGCCTTTGACCCTCCAGGCGTGAAGCAGTCGACAGTTCACGCCTGAAGTCCGGCGCCCCTTCAGTGATGTCATTACAATGGCATCACACCCCACGAGGAGGCGCCTCCATGAACCAACCCCGGCAGCTGGACAACGTCCTGTACGCCCTGGTCCGCGACGAGAAGATCGCGACCTTCAACCGCGAAAAGCCAACGGACGCCCCCATCGATTTTCGCGGCGGCGATTTTCGTGGCCTGGACCTGCGCAACCTCGACGTGCGTGGCATCGACTTCACCGATGCATACTTTCGCGCCGCCGACCTGCGCGGCCTGGACCTGCGGGAAACCGGCCTGGAAGGCGCGAGCATCGCCCATGCGCAGATCTCCGGAACCTACTTCCCCAGCGAACTGAGCGCTGACGAAATACTCATGTCACTGAAATTCGGTACGCGCCTGCGCTATCGCACCGCGCGCTGACCCTCGACCAGGCACCGCCCCGCGCCCCGGGGCGGCAACCGGTCGGGCCCCGATGGCAAAAGGCCGCGCATTTCCCAACCCCCGCTACACTCCTCTCTGACCTGCTCGCGATTTATCCCCAAGACCCGTTCAGCCATCGCAAGGAGGCTCGATGAACGATGAATTGCAGCACCTGAAAAATCTTGGCAAGACCTCCGCGCAATGGCTGCACGCCGTCGGTATCCACAGTGCATCGGACCTTCGTCGCCTGGGCGCGGTAGGTGCCTATCAAGCCGTAAGAACGCGGGGTTTCCGGGCTTCCAAGGTGTTGTTGTACGCCATAGAGGGCGCCTTGCTGGACATGCACTGGAACGATTTGCCGGTTGAACGCAAAGAGGCGCTGAACCAGCAGCTCGACGCGAAGAGCCCGGCACAGAAGATGGAAAAATAAATTGCTGAAAGCCATTGACTCGGTAATGAGAATCGTTATGATTATCACAACTGGTCGCGAGACTGGTTGGGTAACCTGAAAGCCCCTGGTTCGGACTCTCAGATTATCTCCTCATCAGGCTAATCACGGTTATTGACCCGGCACTTTGCCGGGTCTTTTTTTGCCCGCGATTTACTGCCCTTTGCGCAGCTGGGCGCAATAATCCTGCTCGGGCAGTGCCGCGGTGTACCAGACAAAATCAGCCATGCCCGGCTCGACCGCCTCCCCCACTTGCGCCAGCAGCAACACCTTGCTGTCGCCTTTGGCCCCCAGGTCTGCCAGGTGCAGGGGCACGCCCAGGTCCTTGCGTGCGTGATAGCTGCCGGCGAACAGCAGCGCAGGTTGCGGCGCGCTCAGCAGGCGCTCGGCAATGCGCCGGTCGCGCTGTTGCTGGACGGCGAGCATTGCCGGTAGCTGGCTCTCCGGCAGCAGGTTGCAATGCCCGGCACGAACCTGCTCGCGCAATGCCTGCAACACATTCGCCGCATTGCTGCGCGCGCCAGGCGGGTTCACTGGCTGGCGATAAGCCTGGCGAATCTCGCCGGGGGACAAATTGGCCGACAGCAGCGGATAAGGTTGCGCCAAGGCTTCCCTCAGGATCGGCCCGTACAACTCCCAGTCCCAGCCATCCTGCCAGGCGAGGGCCTTGGGCAGGTCTTGTGGCAGTGGCCCGCCGTGCTGCAAGGCATCGACCAGCGGCTGCTGTTCGGGCTGGAGCATTTCCAGCAGCAGGCTGCCTTGCGGGCGGCGGCTCTCCATAGCGCGCAGCAACCAGAGCTGTAGCGCATGGTGGTCAGGGTTGTCGTGCTGCTCGCCGACCAGCACCCGAGGAGCGTTGGCGAGATGCTCGACCAGTTGCTCCGGGCTGATCAACCGGCCGCTGGCCAGGTCGCGGATCTGGCCCAACTGCGCGCTGTCACGGCCCTCACTGCTTTGCCAGGCCGGCAGTGGCGGCAGGCTGGCCTGGCACCCCGCCAATGCCAGTACCAGGCAGACCGACAAGAGGTGACGCATGGCTGAAGCTCCTAGGGTTTGTACGAAAAGTCGCCGAGCGGCGATCAGGCAAGGCGAAAACAGGCGAGGAACGGCCGGGGTCGCGCTCGACTTGACTGGTTGTCAATGAGCATTCCGAGCCTGTTTTCAACGCAGCATGATCGTCGCGCAGGCACTTTTTGTACAAACCCTAGCGAGTGATGATCAACGGATGGCCCCTCTCCGGATGCGCCTGCACCAGCACATCGATGCCGAATACCGCCTTCAGAGCCACTGGGGTCAGTACCGCCTGCGGCGTATCAAGAGCGTGGCAGCGCCCCTGCTCCAACAGCAGGATATGGTCACAGTAGCGGGCCGCCAGGTTCAGGTCATGCAGGATCACCAGCACCGCTGCGCCACGGTCGGCAAAACTGCGTACCGCCTGCAGCGTGGTGTGCTGGTGCAGCGGGTCGAGCATGGATGTCGGCTCGTCGAGCAACAGCGTGGTGCCGGCCTCACCCGGCCACAGCTGGGCCAGCACCCGGGCCAGGTGCACTCGCTGGCGCTCCCCCCCGGAGAGCGCAAGATAGCTGCGCTCGCCCAGGTGCCCGGCATCTGCCGCCTGCAATGCCGCGTCGACGATCTCCCGATCGCGCTGCCGGCCACTGGCATGGGGCAGCCGGCCCAGGCCGACCACCTCTTCGACACTGAAGCCGAAGCCCAGGCTGGACACCTGCGGCAACACCGCCAGCCGCCGTGCCCGCTCCTGCCCGGGCCAGTCCTCCAGCCCCCGCCCGTCCAGACGCACTCGCCCGGCACTGGGCGCCAGCTCACCGCACAGGGCGCCAAGCAGGCTGCTCTTGCCGGCACCGTTGGGGCCCAGCACGCCGAGGATCTGCCCTGGGTGAAGTTGCAGATGGATATCGTGCAGCACCTCGCTGCTGCCGCGCTTGAGCGACAGGCCTTCGACATCGAGCATCAGTTGCGCCCCTTGACCAGCAAGAACAGGAAGAACGGTGCCCCGATGAAGGCCGTGACAATGCCGATCGGCAGCTCTGCCGGCGCCAGGGCCAGGCGCGCGATCAGGTCGGCGAACAGCAACAGGGTGCCACCGGCCAGCAGCGACGCCGGCAGCAACACACGGTGATCCGGCCCCGCCAGCAGGCGCACCAGGTGCGGCACCACCAGGCCGATGAAGCCGATCAGGCCTGCCGCCGCCACCGCCGCGCCGACACCCAGCGCGGTGCAGAACACCAGCTCACGTTTCAGCGCCTCCACTTCAACACCGAGATGGCGGGCCTCTGACTCGCCCAGCAGCAAGGCATTGAGCGCCTGTGCCCGCCGCGGCAACCACAGCGACACTGCTAGCGCCACCAGCAGCAGCGGCCAGAGGCGTTCATAGCTGGCGCCGTTGAGGCTGCCAAGGTTCCAGAACGTCAGGGTGCGCAAGGTCGCGTCATCTGCCAGATAGGTGAACAACCCGACCGCCGAGCCGCCCAGGGCGGTCATGGCGATACCGGCCAGCAGCATGGTCGCCACGTTGGTCTGGCCGTCACGCCGGCCAAGGCGATAGACCATCGCCGTCACCCCCAGGCCGCCGATGAAGGCACACAACGACAGCAGGTAGGGCGCGAACCACTCGGCTATGCCGCCCAGCCAACTGCCCCCCACGATCGCCACCGCCGCCCCCAGGGCGGCGCCACTGGCGACCCCCACCAGCCCAGGATCGGCCAGCGGGTTGCGAAACAGCCCCTGCATGGCCACCCCCGACAGCGCCAGTACCCCGCCCACCGCCAGCCCCAGCAAGGTGCGCGGCAGGCGGATCTGGCCGAGGATCATTTCGGCTTGCTCGAGCCCCGCACCGCTGATCGGCACGCCGATCAGGCGCAAGCCTGCGCGCAGGGTATCGAACAGCGGCAGGCTGACCGGCCCCAGCGCCAGCGACAGCCAGACCGCCAGCAGGCACAACAGCGCAAGGCCAGTGAACAGCGTGCGTGGCTGGACCCGCTGCCTCATGGGGCGAGGCTGGCCTTGGCGGCCGGGTAGAAGCTGGCGGCCAGCTCATGCAGGGTAGCGGGCAGGCGCGGGCCGAGGCCACCGACCAGCAGCGTCGGGTCGAGCGACAGCAGGCGCTTGTCGCGCACCGCACGCGAGCCGGCCAGGGCCGGGTTCTCCTTGATCAGCGCCTGCAGGGCGGCCTCGCCTGCCAGAGCCCGATCGGAGAACACCACCACGTCCGGGTCCAGCGCGGCCAGGGCCTCCACCGAGAAGTTCTTGTAGCCCTGATGGTCGGCCAGGTTGCGCGCCCCGGCCTGGCGCAGCAGCCAGTCGCCGGAAGTGCCAAGCCCGGCGATCAGTGGCTTGGCCCCGGCGTGCCCGACCAGCAGCAGCACGCCCGGTGCTTTCTGGCTGGCCTGGGCCTGCTTGATCTTGTCTTGCAGCCCTTGCAACTGGCGGTGGTAGTCACTGGCCAGGGTTGCCGCCTGCTGCTCGCTGCCCAGCAGTACCCCCAGGTGCTTGAGGTTCTCGTCCACCGCCGCCAGCTCGGCCTTGCTGGAGAACAGCTCGACCCGCACGCCGGCCTTGCGGATCTGCGCCAGCACCGGTGGCGGGCCCATCTCCTCGGTCCCCACCAGCACATCCGGGCGCAGGCTGAGGATGCCTTCTGCCGAAAGCTGGCGCTGGTAGCCGATGCTGGGCAATGCCTTGAGCGACTTGGGGTGCTGGCTGGTGGTGTCCACGCCGACCAGCCGCTGCTCCCCACCCAGCGCGCTGATCCATTCGCTCAGCGCGCCACCGGCACTGACCCAGCGCTGCGGCAGTTCGCCGGCCAGCGTCGGGGTAGATAAAAGCAGACCGGCACAGAGGGCGATCAGGGCAGCGGGACGGCGCATCATCGAATTCCTTTGCTTGAAGGCGGGCCGCGCGCCTTGTGGCGGGCGGTGGAACTGCGCACCATAGGCAGCCTGGCGCGGCGAATGCGGGCAATTTGATAATTATTCGCATTGAAGCGTCAAGCCATCCCTTGTCACACGGCTTAACTGAAAACACACCCCATCATGCATTTTCTCTGCGCCTCCACCGACCTCAGCGAAGGCCAAAGCCGCGCCTTCAGCGTAGCCGGCGTGCCACTGCTAGGCGTACGTCGCCATGGCCAGGTATTCATCTACCGCAACCGCTGCCCCCATCGCGGCATCACCCTCAACTGGGCGCCAGACAGCTTCCTCGACGAAAGCGCCAGCCTGATCCAATGCGCCCATCATGGCGCGCAGTTCCTGATCGAGAGCGGCGAATGCGTGGCCGGCCCGTGCGCGGGCGAGTGGCTGGAAGCCCTGGACTGCCTGGAAGACAGCCAGGGCATCTGGCTTAGCGAGTGAGCAGCACCGGCAGCGGCCGGTCGACCACGATCTGCTGTGCGTCCAGCCGGGTGCCGTAGGCCAGCACCTCTACCCCATCCGCCACCGCCGCGCGCAGGGCCTGGGCGTATGCGGCGTCGATTTCCTGTGCCGGGCGCACGGCCTCGATGCCGGTGAGGTTCACACAATACAACTGCACCGCGCGAACACCCTGGCGCGCCAATCCCGCCAGCTCGCGCAGGTGCTTGGCACCGCGCTGGGTCACGGCATCGGGGAAGGCCGCCACCGGGGTGTCCGGGTAACCGAGGGTCACGCTCTTGACCTCGACGTAAGCCTTGCTGCCATCGGCATACTCCAGATAGAAGTCGATGCGGCTGCGCTCCTCACCGTAGGCCACCTCGCGCTTGAGCGTGGTGAAACCGGCCAGTTCGGTGATGGTGCCCGCACGCAGCGCTTCTTCCACCAGTGCGTTGGCCCGCCCAGTGTTGACACAAGCCAGCCGGCCCTGGGGCGTTTCGCTGATTTCCCAGGTGCCGGGCAGCTTGCGCTTCGGGTCGTTGGAGCGGCTGAACCAGACCCGCCCGCCTTCACTCATGCAGTTGAGCATCGAGCCGGTGTTGGGGCAGTGGATGGTCATCTGCTCGCCACTGGCCAGCTCGATGTCGGCCAGGAAGCGCTTGTAGCGGCGCAGCAGGCGCGCCTCTTCCAGTTCGGGAAAATGCGCCATCAGCCTTGCCAGCTCCGCAGGCCCCGGGCGATGCGCTGCACAGCCTCTTCCAGGCGCGGCAAGCTCTGGGTGTATGCGAAACGCACATGGTGGCCGGCCTGGTGGCGACCAAAGTCCAGGCCCGGCGTGAAGGCCAGGTGTTCGGTTTCGAGGAAGTGCCGGCAGAAGGCGAAGGCATCGCCACCGAAGGCACTGATGTCGGCATACAGATAGAAGGCGCCCTGGGGCTCGACGGCAATACCGAAGCCCAGCTCGCGCAGGGCCGGCAGCAGGTAGTCACGGCGACGGGCAAACTCGGCACGGCGCTCTTCGAGAATCGCCAGTGTCTGTGGCTCGAAGCACGCCAACGCCGCATGCTGGGCCATGCTCGGGGCACTGATGTAGAGGTTCTGTGCCAGTTTTTCCAGGTCAGCCACCGCCGACGGCGGAGCCACCAGCCAGCCAAGGCGCCAGCCGGTCATGCCGAAATATTTGGAAAAGCTATTCAGGACGAAGGCCTCATCGTCCACTTCCAGCACGCTCGGCGCATCCATGCCATAGGTGAGGCCGTGATAGATCTCGTCCACCACCAGGTGGCCATTGCGCTCGCGGCTCGCCCTGGACAGGCTGGCCAACTGGTCACGGTCGAGCACCGTGCCGGTCGGGTTGGCTGGCGAAGCCACCAGCGCGCCGACGGTGTCCTTGTCCCAGTAGCGCTCGACCAGATCGGCGGTCAGCTGATAGTTCACCTCAGGCCCAACCGGCACCAACTGCGCGCCGCCTTCGACCAGGCGCAGGAAGTGGCGGTTGCACGGGTAGCCCGGGTCGGCCAGCAGCCAGTGCTTGCCAGGGTCGACCAGCAGGCTGCTGGCCAGCAGCAATGCGCCCGAGCCGCCTGGGGTGATGAGCACGCGCTCGGGGTCGAGGTCTACGCCGTAGCGCTGGCCATAGAAGCCGGCAATCGCCTCGCGCAACTGCGGCAGGCCACGGGCGGCAGTGTAGCGGGTATGCCCTGCGGCCAGGGCCGCCTGGCCGGCGGCAACGATGGGGGCGGCGGTGGTGAAGTCCGGCTCGCCGATCTCCAGGTGGATCACGTCGTGGCCGGCGGCTTGCAGTTCGTTGGCACGGGCCAGCAAGGCCATGACGTGGAAGGGTTCGATGGCGCGACTGCGCGCACTGTGTGGCTGAGCCATGGGCCTTCTCTCAATTGGGTCTAAACTGGTGATTCCACCTGTACATACCAGCGAACGTGCCGCCCGCGCCGCTGTCAATAGCAGGCATAGGGCGGGGTAGCGCACCCCGTATCTATCTGGTAAGTTCGGCGGCTCGCAGTCGCAGGGCCGGCGGTCGCCGGAGATGGAAGTATCCTGCGCATTGGATCAGATGAGTGAGAGGCGGTCTATTCATGTCCACCCTAGAAAAGCAAAAAGCCAGTCAAACGCTCTATGGCGTCGAGCCGTACAAGGAAACCAAGGGTGAAGAATACATGGGTGCCCCGATGCGGGCCCACTTCACCAAGCTTCTGAACGGCTGGAAGCAAGAGCTCATGGCCAGTGTCGACAAAACCATGGACCACATGAAGGACGAGGCAGCCAACTTCCCCGACCCAGCCGACCGCGCCAGCCAGGAAGAAGAGTTCGCCCTGGAACTGCGCAACCGCGATCGCGAGCGCAAGCTGATCAAGAAAATCGACAAGACCTTGCAACTGATCCAGGACGAAGACTACGGCTGGTGCGAATCCTGCGGTATTGAAATCGGCCTGCGTCGCCTGGAAGCCCGTCCGACTGCGGACCTGTGCTTCGACTGCAAGGAAATCGCCGAGAAAAAGGAAAAGACGGTCGGCAAAGGCTGATCCGAATCCCGAAAAGACGGGGCGTACTGGTTGTGGGAGCGGGCTTGCCCCTTCCCACATCAGATACGCCCCGTTTTCATTTATATAGCTCGCACAGCCCATGACCCCAGCCCCCTACATCGGACGCTTCGCCCCCACGCCCAGCGGTTACCTGCACTTCGGCTCGCTGGTCGCCGCCCTCGCCTCCTGGCTCGACGCACGCGCCGTCAACGGCCGTTGGCTGCTGCGCATGGAAGATACCGACCCGCCACGCGAGATGCCCGGTGCCCGCGATGCCATTCTGCAGACCCTTGAACGTTACGGGCTGGAGTGGGATGGCGAGGTGGTTTGCCAGAGCCAGCGCCACGACGCCTATGCTGCAGTCGTCGACCGGCTGTTCAATATGGGCCTGGCCTATGCCTGCACCTGCTCGCGCAAGCAACTGGAGGGGCATCACGGCATCTACCCGGGCTTTTGCCGCAATGCCGGGCATGCCCGCGAAGGCGCGGCGATACGCCTGCGGGTGCCCGAGCTGATCTACCGCTTCAATGACCGGGTGCAAGGCCTGTTCGAGCAGCACCTGGGGCGCGAAGTGGGCGATTTCGTCATCCAGCGACGCGATGGGCTCTACGCCTACCAGCTGGCCGTCGTGCTGGACGATGCCTGGCAGGGGGTGACCGATGTCGTGCGCGGCGCCGACCTGCTGGACAACACACCGCGCCAGCTCTACCTGCAGGAGCTGCTGGGCTTCTCGCAGCCGCGCTACCTGCATATCCCACTGATCGTCCAGCCCGACGGGCACAAGCTGGGCAAGTCGTACCGCTCGCCGCCGCTAGAGCCGGACCAGGCCACGCCGCTGCTGCTGCGAGCATTGCGCGCACTGGGCCAGCACACCGACCCGGCACTGTCGAGCGCCAGCCCCGCCGAGGTGCTGGCGGTGGCGCGAACGCAGTGGCGGCCGGAACAAATTGCACGGCAGATGACGGTGCCTGAAGCCGATTTACGGTGAAGCCATCGCGGGGCAAGCCCGCTCCCACGCAGATAACTAGCGTGGGAG
>NZ_JBDJLM010000087.1:0-20443 GCF_039673365.1 Pseudomonas sp. TWI923
CTGCTTCGCGGTTAAACCCGCTCCCACAGGTATGGCGCTTAATTCAGATTCGGCGCAATACCTGTGGGAGCGGGTTTACCCGCGAATGCCATCACACCGGCCTACCGCCCGCTGCGCCGCTCCGCCCGCGCCACCCGCTGGGCCTCTTCCTGCGCCTCTTCCAGCACCTCCTGCACATACAGAATGTGCCGGCTGGAAACCTCCCGCGCATCCTCGGCCCGCCCCTCGACAATCGCCTCGTACAACTCACGGTGCTGGCTGATCAACATGTCGCGCGTCTCGCTGCGCTGCTGGTACATACCGCCGATATTGGTCACCACGTTGCGCTTGAGCAGGTCGAACAGCCCACGGATGGTATGCAGCAACACAGCATTGTGGCTGGCCTCGGCGATCGCCAGATGGAACCGCGCATCGGCCGCGCCCTCCTCTGCCCGGTCGACTTCACCGACCCGGTTATAGCAATCCTGCAAGGCATCGAATGCCATCTTCAGCCGCTCACGATCAGGCCCTGTGGCACGCTGCGCCGCGTAGTAAGCGCATGAAGCCTCCAGCGTGTGACGGAACTCCAACAGGTCACGCTGCGCCTCGGGGCTGCCTTCGAGCAGCTTCAGCAAAGGGTCACTGAAGGTCGAACCCAGCGACTCAGCCACATAGTTGCCACCACCCTGGCGACTGACCAGCAACCCCTTGGCCACCAGCTTCTGGATAGCCTCGCGCAACGACGGGCGGGACACGCCGAACTGCTCGGCCAGCGCGCGCTCGGCCGGCAGCCGCTGCCCCGAAGTCAGGGTGCCTTCCAGAATCATCCCTTCCAACCGATCGACGATGTCGTCGGACAGGCGCCGTTGGCGGACCTGATCAAAAACCATCTACATGCTCTCCACAAACCCCGGCGTGCGGATCCCGGGGGCGCCTATTCTGCGCCTATCCGGCCCGTGCCAACACCCATCAGCCGGCGATTTTAGCCACCCATCAGGCGCCCGCTCATCGGCATCCGACCAAAGTTTTGCACGGGACAAATTGACACACCCGCAATGTCGCTTTTAACCTAGCGACCAGCCATTGTAAATTGGTCTTACCAATTATCCAATGCCAGTGCCTTACCAACAAAAATTAAGGGGCCACCCCATATGCAAACCTGGCAACAACTCTATAGCCCGCTTGGTAGTCTTGGTCTGTCCGCACTGGCGGCGGTCATCCCTATCGTGTTCTTCTTCCTTGCCCTCGCCGTGTTCCGCCTCAAAGGCCACGTGGCCGGCAGCATCACCCTCGCGCTGTCGATCCTGGTGGCGATCTTCGCCTTCCAGATGCCTGTCGACATGGCCTTCGCCGCCGCGGGTTATGGCTTCCTCTACGGCCTCTGGCCGATTGCCTGGATCATCGTTGCCGCGGTGTTCCTCTACAAACTCACGGTCAAGAGCGGCCAGTTCGAAGTGATCCGCAGCTCGGTGCTGTCGATTACCGATGACCAGCGCCTGCAAGTGCTGCTGATCGGCTTCTGCTTCGGTGCCTTCCTCGAAGGCGCCGCCGGCTTCGGCGCCCCCGTAGCCATCACCGCCGCGCTGCTGGTGGGCCTGGGCTTCAACCCGCTGTACGCCGCCGGCCTGTGCCTGATCGCCAACACCGCCCCGGTGGCCTTCGGCGCCCTCGGCATCCCGATCATCGTCGCGGGCCAAGTGACCGGCATCGACGCCTTCCACATCGGCGCCATGACCGGCCGCCAGCTGCCGCTGCTGTCGCTGTTCGTGCCGTTCTGGCTGGTGTTCATGATGGACGGCCTGCGCGGCGTGAAGGAAACCTGGCCTGCCGCCCTGGTCGCAGGCGCAAGCTTCGCCGTCACCCAGTACTTCACCTCCAACTTCATCGGCCCAGAGCTGCCCGACATCACCTCGGCCCTGGCCAGCCTGATCGCCCTGACCCTGTTCCTCAAGGTCTGGCAGCCCAAGCGCTCGTTCAGCGAAGCCAAGGGCAGCGTCGGCGCCGCCGTGGTGCAGCCAAGCGGCAGCCAGCCGAGCCCATACAGCTTCGGCGAAATCTTCAAGGCCTGGTCGCCGTTCCTGATCCTCACCGTGCTGGTGACCATCTGGACCCTCAAGCCGTTCAAGGCTGCGTTCGCCCCGGGCGGCGCGATGTACAACTTCGTGTTCAACTTCGCCATCCCGCACCTCGACCAACTGGTGATCAAAACCGCGCCGATCGTCGCCGCGCCCACCGCGATGCCCGCGGTATTCAAGCTCGACCCGATCTCCGCCACCGGCACCGCGATCTTCCTCTCTGCGCTGATCTCCATGGCCGTGCTGAAGATCAATTTCAAAACTGGTCTGACCACTTTCAAAGAGACCTTCTGGGAGCTGCGCTGGCCGATCCTGTCCATCGGCATGGTGCTGGCCTTCGCCTTCGTCACCAACTACTCGGGCATGTCTTCGACCATGGCCCTGGTACTGGCCGGCACCGGCGCCGCGTTCCCGTTCTTCTCGCCGTTCCTCGGCTGGCTGGGCGTGTTCCTGACCGGTTCCGACACCTCGTCCAACGCCCTGTTCAGCTCGCTGCAGGCCACCACCGCGCACCAGATTGGCGTCAACGACACCCTGCTGGTAGCTGCCAACACCAGCGGCGGCGTGACCGGCAAGATGATCTCGCCGCAGTCGATCGCCGTGGCCTGCGCCGCCACTGGCCTTGTGGGCAAGGAATCCGACCTGTTCCGCTTCACCGTCAAGCACAGCCTGTTCTTCGCCACCATCGTCGGCCTGATCACCCTGGTCCAGGCCTACTGGCTGACCGGCATGCTGGTTCATCACTAAAGTGAAAGGGGCCGGGCGCGCCACAGCGCCCGGCATCTCCTTCAACCCACGCTGCGAGAATCCATGATCATTTCCGCCTCCACCGACTATCGCGCCGCGGCCCAACGCAAGCTGCCCCCCTTCCTGTTCCACTACGCCGACGGCGGCGCCTACGCCGAACACACCCTGCGCCACAACGTGTCGGACCTGGCCAGCATCGCCCTGCGCCAGCGCGTGCTGAACAACATGTCCGAGCTCAGCCTCGAGACCAAGCTGTTCAACGAAACCCTGAGCATGCCCGTGGCCCTGGCCCCCGTCGGCCTCACCGGCATGTACGCCCGCCGCGGCGAAGTGCAGGCCGCCCGCGCCGCCGCCGCCCACGGCATCCCCTTCACCATGTCCACCGTGTCGGTGTGCCCGATCGAAGAAGTGGCCCCGGCCATCAACCGGCCCATGTGGTTCCAGCTGTACGTGCTCAAGGACCGCGGCTTCATGCGCAATGCCCTGGAGCGCGCCAAGGCCGCTGGCGTGAAAACCCTGGTGTTCACCGTCGACATGCCCGTGCCCGGCGCCCGCTACCGCGACGCCCACTCTGGCATGAGCGGCGCCAACGGCCCGCTGCGCCGTGTGCTGCAAGCCATGACCCACCCGCAATGGGCCTGGGACGTCGGCGTGATGGGCCGCCCCCACGACCTGGGCAACATCTCCGCCTACCGTGGCAACCCCACCGGCCTTGCCGACTACATCGGCTGGCTGGGTAACAACTTCGACCCGTCCATCTCCTGGAAAGACCTGGAGTGGATCCGCGAATTCTGGGACGGCCCGATGATCATCAAGGGCATCCTCGACGCCGATGACGCCCGTGACGCGGTCAAGTTCGGCGCCGACGGCATCGTCGTCTCCAACCACGGCGGCCGCCAGCTCGACGGCGTGCTGTCCAGTGCCCGAGCCCTGCCGGCCATCGCCGACGCGGTGAAGGGCGATATCAAGATCCTCGCCGACTCCGGTATCCGCAGCGGCCTCGACGTGGTGCGCATGATCGCCCTGGGCGCCGACACCGTGCTGATCGGCCGCGCCTTCCTCTATGCCCTGGCCACCCACGGCGAGGCCGGAGTGAAGAACCTGCTGGAGCTGTTCGAGAAGGAAATGCGCGTGGCCATGGTGCTGACCGGCGCCAAGTCCATCAGCGAGATCACCCGCGACTCGCTGGTCCGCGAACTGGGCGCCTGAGCGCCCGCTACCGCCTGAAAACCCGGGGCACGCCGCGCGCCAGACGCCGCGGCCCCGCGAGGAGACTGCATGAGCCTGCCCGCCGCGTTCCTGCGTGATGCCGAGCGCCTGATCCCCGCCGAACGCCGCTTCGACGACCCCACCTCGACCCTGGCCTTCGGCACCGACGCCAGCTTCTACCGGCTGATCCCCAAGCTGGTGGTGCGCGTGGAGTCCGAAGACGAAGTGGTCGGCCTGCTTAAGCTGGCCCAGCGCGAACGCGTGCCGGTCACCTTCCGCGCCGCCGGCACCAGCCTGTCTGGCCAGGCCATCAGCGACTCGGTGCTGATCGTGCTCGGCGACAGCTGGAATGGCCGCGAGATTCGCGGCCAGGGCGAGCAGATCCGCCTGCAACCCGGCGTCATCGGCGCCCAGGCCAACGCCTGGCTGGCCCCTTACGGGCGCAAGATCGGCCCCGACCCGGCCTCGATCAACGCCTGCAAGATCGGCGGCATCGTCGCCAACAACGCCAGCGGCATGTGCTGCGGCACCGCGCAGAACACCTACCACACCCTGGCCGGCCTGCGCCTGGTGCTGGCCGACGGCACCCGCCTGGACAGCGAAGACCCGGCCAGCGTCGCCGCCTTCGAACAAAGCCATGCCAGCCTGCTCGACGAACTCGCCCGCCTGGGCCGCGAGACCCGCGCCAACACCGAACTGGCCGACCGCATCCGGCACAAGTACCGGCTGAAAAACACGACCGGTCTGTCGCTCAACGCACTGGTGGACTACGACCAGCCCCTCGACATCCTCCAGCACCTGCTGGTCGGTTCCGAAGGCACCCTCGGCTTCATCAGCGCCGTCACCTACGACACCGTGCCCGACCACCCGCACAAGGCCAGCGCCCTGCTGGTGTTCCCGACCGTGGAAAGCTGCTGCCGCGCCGTGACCGTGCTCAAGCGCCAGCCGGTATCCGCCGTCGAACTGCTCGACCGCCGCAGCCTGCGCTCGGTGCAGGAAATGCCGGGCATGCCGGCGTGGGTCAAGGACCTCTCGGCCAACGCCTGCGCGCTGCTGATCGAGTGCCGGGCCGCCAGCCAGAGCCTGCTGCACGAGCAGCTGCAACAGGTGATGGCGTCGATTGCCGACTACCCCCTGGAGCAGAAGGTCGAGTTCAGCGAAAACCCGGCGGTGTACAACCAGCTGTGGAAGATCCGCAAGGACACCTTCCCCGCCGTCGGCGCCGTGCGCCAGACCGGCACCACCGTGATCATCGAAGACGTCACCTTCCCCATCGAGCAACTGGCCGAGGGCGTCAACCGCCTGATCCAGCTGTTCGACAAGCACCGCTACGACGAGGCGATCATTTTCGGCCACGCCCTGGAAGGCAACCTGCACTTCGTCTTCACCCAGGGCTTCAACAGCGCCGAGGAAGTGGCCCGCTACCAGGCCTTCATGGACGACGTGGCGCAACTGGTGGCGGTGGAGTTCGGCGGCTCGCTCAAGGCCGAGCACGGCACCGGGCGCAACATGGCGCCCTTCGTCGAGCTGGAATGGGGCAAGGACGCCTACCAGCTGATGTGGCAACTCAAGCGCCTGCTCGACCCCAACGGCATCCTCAACCCCGACGTGGTGCTGAGCGAAGACCCGGACATCCACCTGAAGAACCTCAAGCCGCTGCCGGCCGCCGACGAGATCGTCGACAAGTGCATCGAGTGCGGCTTCTGCGAACCGGTGTGCCCGTCCAAAGGCCTCACCCTCAGCCCCCGCCAGCGCATCGTCATGTGGCGCGATATCCAGGCGAAGAAGCGCGCCGGCGTCGACACCCGCGAGCTGCTGCACACTTACCAGTACCAGGGCATCGACACCTGCGCCGCCACCGGCCTGTGCGCCCAACGCTGCCCGGTGGGCATCAACACTGGCGAGCTGGTGAAGAAGCTGCGCGGCCAGGCTGCCGAGCACGTCAAGGCCGCCGACTGGCTGGCCGAGCACTTCCAGGCCACCCTGCGCGGCGCCCGCCTGACCCTGGCCGCCGCCAACGGCGCCCGCAAGCTGCTGGGCGCGCCACGCATGGCCCGCCTGAGTGCCAGCCTGAGCAAAGCCAGCAAAGGCCGCCTGCCGCAGTGGACCCCGGCCATGCCGCAACCCCTGCGCGCCATCACGCTCAACGCACCGAGCAACGATGCCCGCCCCCGCGTGGTCTACCTGGCCGCCTGCGTCTCCCGCGTGATGGGCCCCGCCTACGCCGACCGCGAACAAAGCTCGCTGCTGGACAAGACCCGCGCCCTGCTGGAAAAGGCCGGTTACCAGGTGGTGTTCCCCGACAACGCCGACAGCCTGTGCTGCGGCCAGCCGTTCGCCTCCAAGGGCTACCCCGAGCAGGCCGAGCACAAACGCCAGGAGCTGATCACCGCCCTGCTGCACGCCAGCCGCGGCGGCCTCGATCCGATCTACTGCGACACCAGCCCCTGCACCTTGCGCCTGGTGCAGGACCTGGGCGAAACCCGGCTGGACCTGTACGACCCGGTGCGGTTCATTCGTACCCACCTGGTCAACAAGCTGGAGTTCACTCCCCAGGATGAACCGGTGGCCGTGCATGTGACCTGCAGCACCCAGCACCTGGGCGAGAGCCAGGCGCTGATCGATTTGGCGCGGCGGTGCAGCAAGAATGTGGTTATTCCTGAAGGGATCCATTGCTGTGGGTTTGCTGGCGACAAGGGGTTCACCACGCCAGAGCTCAATGCCCACTCGCTGCGTACGCTCAAGGATGCGGTGCAGTATTGCAGTGAAGGGATTTCTACCAGTCGTACCTGTGAAATTGGGCTGTCGAGCCATAGTGGGATCGACTATCACGGGTTGGTGTATCTGGTGGATCGGGTGACGCGGGCGCGGGCGGTCTGATTGTTGGTGGGGATTGCGTGAGGGCGGGTAGGTGCCTGGCTGTTGATTGCATCAAGGCATACAGGTGCCTGCCACAGCTCTTGTGGCGCCTATGAGATCGAGCGCCGCCCGCGCGGCGCATCGCTGGCAAGCCAGCTCCCACATCTGTTTCGGGCCAATTATGCCTGTGAGGGTACCGCTGCCCGCCTTGATGAATGTCTTGAGTCAGGCGAGGCGCCAGTGGTGCCCACCTCAATATCGAGTCGAGCCAACAAGGCGAACAGCGAAGAAACAACAGGAGTAACTGGCCCGAAACAGATGTGGGAGCTGGCTTGCCAGCGATGCGCCACGCGGGCGGCGCTCGATCTCATAGGCGCTGCAAGAGCTGTGGCAGGCACCTGCATGCCCTGATGCAATCAACAGCCAGGCACCTGTTCGCCCTCACGCGATAGCCAGCCAGGACCACTAAGGGCATACCCCTAAACCCGTAAGACATTTCCGAACCTGCAACCAAATGCTTCAGCCCAAAAGGCTTGGGAACTATCCTACGCACCTGCCGGAAGTTGCTGCGTTGTCGGGGAAATCCCTCAGGGCTAACTTCACCCGGTCGCCATATTTGGTGACCGGGTGTGAGAACCCGTAGCGTAATTGTCGGCGTTCCAGCTATGGCAGCCGTGCCCGGGCAGACTTCGGTCTGGCCGAGTTTCTCTTGCGCCTCGGTTTCTCACCCCGTGCACGGCTGCCACCCTTTGTCCCGTGAGAAAGGCCTGGATGGCAGCATTCTTGAATTGCGCAGGAGTGTTAACCATGAAAAAGATCGTCCCCGACCCACCCCGTTTCTTCCCTTACCTGTCCATCTCCCCCGACCTCACCCCCGAAGCCGCCCGCACCGAAGCCACCTCGCTGATGGCCTGCCTGCGCGAAGTCCTCGACATGTACTTCGACACCAACAGCGAAGAACAGCGCCATACCCTGCTGAACACCTGCATCTACCTCAACCAGCTGCTCTACCCCCTGATCCGCCACGAAACAGGAGCGCAGCCATGACCGAGCCCACCAACCACTGGACCACCTCAGGCACCACAACCTGCCTGGAGCTTTACCGCATCCAGCCCGGCATCCCCTTCCAGCATGCCTTCAGCGAACTGTCGGTATTGCTAGGCTGCATCCGCCACCTCACCTGCGAAGCCGAAATGGAAGGCGACCTGATCGCCGGCGGCACCGCCCGCATCCTCAGCGCCATGGCCAAGGCCCTGATCGACGACATGGAAATCGGCATGGGCCACTGACCCCACAGCCAACGCCGGCCCCTGTGGGAGCCGGCTTGCCGGCGATGCGAGGGCAAAGCCCTCGCCCCCAACCCGATTGAACCCTCACCAATCCCCGGCAGTCCACCCAACAGGCCCACCTTCCCGAGGCCTCACGAGGAGACACCCATGAAAGGTACTGCGCTATCCGCCCTGTTCGCGGGCGCCACCCTGCTGGCCTCGCCCGTATTCGCCGCCGATGACCTGTGCGCCCTCAACCTGCAGAAAATCGACGACGCCATGGCCACCGCCGGCGCCACCTCCGAAGGCATGGACAAAGCCGTAACCGAACACGTGGACAAGGCCAAGGCCGCCCAGGCCTCGGGCGACACCAAGGAATGCATCGCCATCACCAGCAAAGTGCTCGAACGCCTGGAGAAAACCGAAAAAGGCGGCAACGGCGCCAGCGGTGCCTGAGCCCTGCGTAGGGCGGCGACAGTCGACGCCGCCCGCTCAAGGGCGTATACTCCGCCCTACGTGCCGAAAGGTACGGTCAGCTAGAGCTGAGTGTGGGGCCGATTAGGATTCGACGCCGGTAACGAAACTCTAGGTGCATGCCGAGTTGGTAACAGAACTCGTAAATCCACTGTTGCAACTTTTATAGTTGCCAATGACGAAAACTACGGCGCGGAGTACAAGCTGGCTGCGTAAGCGGCCCTCTTGACCCGTTGCTTCTGGTAGCTTCGGCTCCAGCAATCATCAGGGGATGCCTGTAAACCCGAAATGATTGTCATACAGAACAGGATCGTCGTGCAGCACGTTGGGGGCGAAGCGACTAAAACTTACCCAACTCATCCAAAGCACCCTGCCCGTCGGGCGGCTGCGGATTAAATCAGTAGACACGGCTAAGCATGTAGTACCGACAGCGGAGTACTGGCGGACGGGGGTTCAAATCCCCCCGGCTCCACCAAACAATCCTTACAAATCAGGCACTTAGCGAATCTCGCGAGTGCCTTTTTTGTGTCTGAATGGGCTGTTTTGGCTGGGAAATGCCAGCTTAATGACAGCATGCATGGAGCGCGACATGGACGAAGGCAGTATCCACCGATCCCACTGTAACTCTTGTCTACAACGCAATCAGCATGATGTGCTGAAGCGCCATGCTGTCCGGGATTGTGACGAGCAGGACGAGCATTTCACCGAGACATGGACTTATACCTATACCCTTCTAGCCTGTCGCGGTTGCCGGACTGCATCTCTCAGAGTTGACTACACGGACAACCTTGTTGGTGACTACGAACCAGTTTTCTATCCGGCTAGGGTTTCCCGAAAGCCCCCTCCATGGCGATGGCAGCTGAAACAGGACTGGAAGGAACTTTTGCATGAGGTCTATACGGCGCTGGATGCAGACAGCCGTCGACTGGCAGTAATGGGCGCGAGAACACTAGTTGACCTATATCTGACGGAAGTAGTTGGTAACCACGGTACCTTTGAGCAGCGACTCGAAAAGATCGTTGTTGCTGGAGAGCTAGCGCCATCAGACAAAGGAACCCTGCGGGCCGCGCTAGAAGCAGGAAATGCCGCAGCTCACCGAGGATACAAGCCAGATACCGCTGACCTTGGTATCGTCATGGATGTAGTAGAGCACTTGTTGCAGAAGCACGTTCTCCGTGGCTCCGCCAAGAATCTGGAAAAAAGTACCCCACCAAGATCTAAATCCATTAAACCGCCACCTGTAGATGGATGAGTTAACTGCAGGAGGTAACAGCTGCTACGATCTCCTTTTCGTAGCCGATCCGCTGCCGGCGCTCCGCCAGCAAAGCGCGCACCTTAACCTCCAGGCTGTCGGTCTTGAGCAGGCCGGCAGCAGCCCATGGCGGTACCGCGACCTCCGGTGCCCGGCAGGGCACCTGCACCGGCACCTCGACGCGCACGTACTGAACCTGGGGCTCGACCTTGTTCGCGCAGGCGACCAGAAGCGCGATGCCTGCGAGCAACCCCATCCCTCGCAGGATTCGACCTGCACCACCTGCAGCTCCTGCATATTTTTGCGAGACCTGCACTTTTTCGCAGCTCCTGCAGGGCCCACCTTGGTGGCCACCCTCCAGCCCAGAAACCATGCTGCTTTCAGTGAATTTTTCGCCTATTTGGTGGCCTGGCAGGCCCGCCCCTGAAGCGGTCATAGCCCTAGCTCCTTGTCGATGATCGAGGTGGCGGCCGCGCACTGGTCGCCGCCGGTTCGCTCCTGCTGCAGGCGGTTCGCTGCGGCATAGTCGCCCTTGGCGCTGGCTTGAGCCTCTTTAACCGACAGCTCCACCCTGGCCTGCCGTGCGTTCGCGGCCAGGGTCAGATCGCCAAGGGCCTTGCCCTGCTCCTGCGCCAGGCCGGCGAGGTTGTCGCGGGCTGCGGCGCACACGGAAGCCTGGTCCTGGGCTGCGTCGAGAGTCGGGCGGAAGTGGCTGGTCGTTACCCAGGCGCCCATGGCGATGCCGAGCAGGATCAACAGGCCGGCGCCGATAAGGCGCAATGCCCAGACCTTCACGCAAGCACCCGCAGCGCCAGGTCATACAGCGCCTTGCGCTCCGCGGCGCCATGCGGCACCCGGCCCGGCTGCCCGGTGTTGATCACGCTGCCGATGTCCTGAATGCGGCCAGCATCGGCCAGTTCGTTCAGCCCGTGCTTCGCCCACCACCACGCCGCCGACTGGGCGGAATGCTCGGCCTGCTCCAGAAGTTCGGGCTGCTCCACCAGCGGCAAGCCCAGGGCCACGCCGGCGGCACGGTGGTTGTCGCGGCCGGTGAGCTGGATCAGCCCACGGCCCCGATGCCGCGCAACAGGCCGGCCAGGTTGAACTTGACGTAGTAGCCGGCCAAAGGGGCACATCGGTGAACGCCTGGTGTTCTGTACTCATCAGTGGTCCTTTTCTGAGCTGATGCCCTTGCTCCCTGATGGGGCTGGGTAATAGGTCCGGCGCTCAATGCGATGCCATCCGCCGAGAGCAAAGAGGCAGGCATAGGCGCCGAAAACGAAAAAGGCCCACCAGTCGGTGAGCCTTGAAATGAGGAAGTCCAAAAACGAAAAAGCCCCGGCGAATGCCAGGGCCCAGATCAGCTCAAAACACTTCAGCGGTTTTCTGGGTGCGTACGCTCATTAAGGATTTGAGCAAGCTCCTCTACATCCAGCCCGTTGAAGTCTCCATCATCAAGTTTGCGGTCTCGGATCGCATCAAAAACAGGAAGCATACGCTCGTACCCGTCAATTGTAGGCATGTGAGCATTATCGATGCGACCTTGAAGCTCACTCCACCGCTCAAGATCTTCTACCAAGATGTGGGCAATCGAAAGGTACTCAGCTTCGTTATTTCCATCGAAACCAGGGAAACGTACGTTTCTACCGAATACCCCTGCAGCTTCCGAGAGCGCTTGCCGCTGGTTGTCATCCAGCGCCTCGAAGGAGCCCTCCAGGACCGACCACATCTCCAATACTTCGCAGACAAATACAACTGCCGCCGGGGTCTCTCCAGACTCCTCAAACATTCCTGGATATTTCCATTCTAGCGCCCAGCCTTGCCCTTCCGAGACCATGCGCTGAACAAGCGAAGGGTCAAGGCTATCCTCGATCTCAAGCTTCGCGTGAATGTCGGTCAGCAGGGTGATAATCAACTTCTGCTCGTTCGTAAACTCCATTTACCTCACCTCCGGTTTGGCTGATAGCGGTGTGCCATTTAAGCCAGGGCAATCCTATCCGAAAATGATTCGACTCCAAACAACAAAGCCCCGCGCTTGGCGGGGCTTTCAGATTCTCAGGCTACTTTACGTCCACCTCTCCGAGCTTAGCCTCGTTGAATGGGACCGTGGTTGGCGCTGCAAACTTCCAGGTCTCACCTGGGCCAATGTCCTGCCCGGCAGCCATGGTGTTGCCCACGATATTCCCATCTTCGTCGTACAGCTTGAACTTCACAAACACATTGGAAAGGGTGCCATTCGTGGTGTTTCGAGCAAGCCCCATGACAGCAGGGTAGCCAGCAGGCGCCTTCCCTGTATGAAGGTCAGATACTTCCACTCGCCAGTCTGCGCTGGCAGCAGTGGACAGGAAGAGTGCGGCTAAAGCTAGAATCTTGCGCATCGGTCAGGCTCTCTGGAAAGACGAAAGCCTCTATCTTGACCACTGGGCACATGATGTCAATGTAATGGCGATAAATGTTTGACGGAACATCTCTACCGGCTTAGCCCAGCGCCTGAGCGCGTCATCCACGCCGAAAGATGGCAAAATGCCACCTCCAGCAAATTAAGGAGGCCGCATGAAAGACGACGGAAGCAGCACTACAGCGGGCGAAATGGCCGATTGGCTTGGGTCGATCCCAAGGGATACGAAAATCCGCTTCCAAGGCGGCCTGACGTTCTATCGATTCAAATTCAGGAATGATGACCTGGTTCAGATCGAATTCAATGAGCGCGTGCAAGATGCAATGAACTACTTCAACGAGGAAGTTCTCAAGGGCGAATAGCAAAAACCCCGGCTGCATGGCCGGGGTTTCTCTGTGTCGCGTTGCTTGCAAGCTGGACACGCTGCTATGAAAACAGGTGTTTATCCGGCATGAAAGAACTTTTTACGCCGCCTCGCTAATCCCATGCAGGTATCCATCGACGAAGCCAACGCCGCCCTTGACGATCTCCCTTGCTGTTCGCTCGGAGATCCGGGCTGACTCGCCAACCCGCTTGCCGGCTGGACCTACTCACGCAAGGAGGCTCCGCCGCGTGACGACGACGTGGACCCGTTCTCGCCAGAGGAACAGCAGGCCATCCTCGGCGTACTGAGCGGCCAGGCCAGAAACATGGTGCAGTTTGCATTGTGGACAGGTCTCCGGACGAGCGAGCTTGTCGCGCTGGATTGGGGGGATGTGGATTGGGTGCGGGGAGAAGTGGTAGTCAGCCGGGCAATGACCCAGGCAGCAGGTGGAGAGGCAGAGGTTACAAAGACTGCCGCGGGCCGGCGGTCGGTGAAGCTGCTGCGTCCCGCTCTCGAAGCGCTGACGGCGCAGAAGGCGTTCACCTTCCTGGCCGATGCAGAGGTCTTCCAGAACCCACGAACGCTGAAGCGCTGGGCAGGTGATCAACCGATCCGCAAGACCATGTGGCAGCCTGCAATCAAGAAAGCAGGGGTTCGATACCGGCGCCCTTACCAGACCCGTCATACCTACGCATCCATGATGCTTACTGCAAGCGAACATCCAATGTGGGTTGCAAAACAGATGGGCCACAGCGACTGGACGATGATTGCGAGAGTATATGGGAGATGGATGCCAAGTACGGATGACTTCGCTGGCTCAAAGGCTGAAAGCAAGTGGGGAACCTGGCAGAGCGGGCCAGGTGCCATCCCCTCTCCCGCAACAGTGGATTTTCAAAATAACCTCGAATAGGATGGCATAACGATGGCATGCAAAAGACCCTGCCATAAAAGCCACCCGAGGAAAAGCATGGATAACAAGACAGTTCTGCAGGAAGTAGTCTTGGGGAGTAGGATTGCTGAAGATGAGGTTGATGAACTACACAGCTATTTTGTAGAAACCGATCAGTGGAAAAAACTACTTTCCGGGGATATCGACGTAGTTTTCGGAGCGAAGGGATCTGGAAAGAGCGCTCTGTATTCCCTCTTAGTCGCAAAAAGAGATGAGCTCCGACTCAAAGGGCGCACAATTTTCATAGCGGCGGAAAACCCAAGAGGAACCCCGGTATTTAGGGACTTAACGAAACACTCAGATCTGTCCGAGGACGCTTTCAGGTCGCTCTGGAAACTATACTTCCTTTCTATTTCGGCCGATTATCTACGCCTTCAACTGCAAGCATCCGGCATAAAGGATGACTCGGCTCAGGAAGTAATCGACTTGCTTACGAGTCAAAACCTACTCTCGCCCGGGATCAATTTACTAACACGACTTAAGTCAGCCATGGAGTATCTGCGCAAATTTATTCCTGCGCTGGAACTGAGTGTCGCTGACCCGGCTGGGATGACATATGGTGGGAAGATTACTTTTGAAGAGCCGACTACCGACCAGCGAAGCAAAGGGTTTCGATCTCTAGACAATTTGCTAGAACAACTAAACAACGCGTTCGCGAGACAGAAAATTACTGTATGGCTAGCCTTAGACCGCCTTGACGTTGCCTTTGCAGACTCAGACGACTTGGAAAGCACTGCATTGCGGGCCCTGTTCCGTAGCTATCTCGACATGCAGAGTCTTCCTCAGATAAAAGTCAAAATCTTCTTACGTGATGATATCTGGAACAAAATTGTAAAAAGCGGATTTCGCGAAGCAAGTCACGTTATCCGTTCAATAACTTTATCTTGGGATAACAGGTCACTTCTGAATCTTATAGTGCGGCGATTCTTGTCCAACCAGTCCATAGCTGACCACTTCGGAGTACAGCCTGTAGAGATTTTATCATCGGAAGACAAACAATCTCAGTTCTTTTATGCCATATTCCCCAATCAAGTCGATGTAGGAAAAAGCAAATCTAAGACTTTAGACTGGATGCTAACTCGAACTGCGGACGGTACAAAAAGAACCGCCCCCCGAGAGCTCATCCATCTCTTATTAGCTGCCAAAGACGAGCAATTAAAAATCTACGAACTCGGCGGCGACAACACTCAAGACCACTTGATTGGCAAGAATGCTATTAGATCTGGTCTAGATTCGGTATCAAAAGCGAGATATCAGCAAACACTTTGCGCTGAAAATCCATTGCTACAACCTTACCTTCAAAAGTTGGAACGTCAAAAAACCCAGCAAACCGCAGCCTCCTTGGCAGGTCTATGGTTTTGTGACCTTGAGGAAGCTACTACGGTGGCAGAAAAATTGATCGAAGCCGGCTTTTTTGAGCGCCGAGGCACTAGGGATGCACCAGTTTACTGGGTCCCTATGCTTTACAGGGGAGCACTCAGTATGGTGCAAGGGGCTGCGTAGCAAATGGTACGGAATGAAAGCTTAATGCCAGCATTTCGTACGTAGCCCTTTCAAATCAAGGTGCGGCTGCGGGTTCAAATCCCCCCGGCCCACCAAATCCGAAAAAGAAGACGCCTTAGGGCGTCTTTTTTTGTGCCTCGCATCTGGTAAATGCACAGCCTCTAAGTCGTCATCAACGTGACAACAACCCAGAGCGACCCGTCCCCTCAGTTCACTCTGCAGCCAATCTCACAACCACACTCGGCAGCGGCCTACCAAGCAACACTCCCACAATCACCGCAAACCCCAACCCCGCCCCCCCAGCAACCAGCAACACCGCCTCAAACCCACCCACAAACGCCCCCCGCGCCAGCGGTGCCGCCACCTCACGCAACCCCGGCTCAAGCATCCCCAGCGCCGCCTGCAAATCCCCCGCCGCCACCCGCGTCGCCATGTCCCCAACCTTCCCCAACGCCTCCGGCGCCACCCCAGCCATGGCCTCACGCAACAACTGCCCACTACGCGCCGCAAGCACACCACCAAGAATCCCGATAGCCAGCACAATGCCCCCAAACCGTGTAGTAGTGCTCAACCCCGAGGCCATCCCAGTCCGCTCACGCGGCACGCAAGCCATGATGTTTTTCTGCGTATCACCATTAAGCAACCCTGCCCCAGCCCCCAACACCAAGCTGGCCAAGGCAAAAGCCCCATAGCCCCCCTCCCCAACCGCCCAGGCACAGGCCAGATTCCCCACCCCCACCAACACCAAACCCAACGCAAACACCTGCGCTGCACTCAACCTCGCCGCCAGGCGCATTCCCAACCGCGGCGTCAGCAGCATCGCCACGGCAAACGGCAACATCCCCGCCCCCGCTTCGAGCGCCGACAATTGCAGGCCGTTCTGCAGATACAGCGGCAACAAGGTCATCATCACCTGGGCACATGCGGCATAGGCGAACATCCCCAGCAAGGCACCGATGAACCGCCCGCTGCGCATCAATTGCAGATCGATCATAGGCCGAGCCTGGCTGCGCTCAACCATCACAAACAGGCCGAACAAAAAGGCGGCGATCACCAACCGCCCCAAGGTGGGGGCGCTGTCCCAACCGACCCGGTTGGCATCGATCAGCGCCCAGATCAGGTAGCCCAGGCTGCCGGCAAAGGTCAGACTGCCCAGCGGATCAAGCCGGGCGGCGGCGCTGTCGCGGGACTCTTCGACGCTGCTCAGCACCATCAGCGCCAGCACGGCCACCAGCGGCAGGTTGATGTAGAAGATCCAGCGCCAGCCCAGGGTGCTGGCGATCAGGCCGCCGAGCAGCGGTGCGAAGGTGATGGTGGCGCCCATGCAGGCACCCCAGAAAGCCCAGGCGCGCAGGCGCTCCTGTGGCTCATGGAAGCGGTGGCCGATGGCAGCCAGGGCGGCGGTGAGCAACAGCGCGGCGCCCACGCCTTTGCCAGCGCGAGCCAGGTCGAGCCACAGCAGGTTCGGCGCAGCACCGCAGGCCAGGGAAGCCAGGGCAAACAGTGCCAGCCCGAGCAGCAGCATGCGCCGTCGGCCAAAGCGGTCGGCCAGGCTGCCGGCGGGCAGCAGGCAGGCGGCGAAGGCCAGCAGGTAGGCGCTGACCACCCATTCGATGTCGGCGAATGAGCCGGACAGGTCGCGAGCGATGCTGGGCAGGCTGACGGCAACGATGTTGGTGTCGAGGATGATCAGGGCGCACACGGCCGAGGCGGTGAACAGGGTGAAACGCGCAGAGGCGGGGGTGGACATGGCAAGGCTCCAGGGGGCGCCATCGCGGGCCACGAGATGCCCGGCGATGGCTTTGAGGCTCGGCCGGTCATCGGGCTTTGCCGCCGCGACGCCAGCCTTGTAGTGTTGCCCTCACCATAACGCCGCCGGGCGCCGGGCTTGTTAGCCGCCACGTCCTGCGTCATTAGCCCCCGGCTAACGAGGCCCCATGGAAATCCGCCACTTCCGCTACTTTCTCAGCGTCGCTCGCCACGGCCACTTCACCCGTGCCGCCGAGCAGCTGGGCATCGCCCCGCCCACCCTCAGCCGGCAGATCCAGGACATGGAGAAAGCGCTGGGCGTGCTGCTGTTCCAGCGCAGCCAACGCGAGGTACGCCTGACCGCCGCGGGCGAAGCATTGCGGGTGGAGGCCGAGCAGGCGGTGCGCCAGTTCGACGCCGCGCAACTCAGCGCGCAGCGCGCCGCACGTGGCGACAGTGGGCGCATCGAGCTGGGCTATGTGGCTTCGGCGGCCTACTCCGGCACCTTGCAGCAGCAAGTGACCCGCTTCAGTGACGCCCACCCCGGCGTGCATCTGAATATCCGCGAGGCGCCCATGGATGCGCTGCCCACGCAAGTGCTCGACGGCCAGCTGGACCTGGCCTACGTACGCTCACCGATGGAACTGCCGGACGGGCTGGAGGCGATTCCCCTGCATGAAGAAGGTTTCGTGTTGGCGCTGCCCGCCGGCTCGCGCCTGAACGAGCTCAAGCAGCTCCCGGCCAAGCGCCTGGCCAATGAAACCTTCATCCTCCCCGAGCAGATCTCCGGCACCCTGGAGGTCGCCGCACAGGGTGGTTTCGTCCCGCGCCTGGGCCCGCAGCCTGGCAGCCTGGTGGCGGTGATCACCTTGGTATCGCTGGGCCAGGGCGTTGCGCTGGTGCCGGAATCAGTCGTGCGGCGGATCAACTTGCCGCAGGTGAACTACCGGCCTGTCGAGGATTGCCGGGCGAGTTCGTGGTTGAGCCTGTTGCACCGACGCTTCGAGAAGTCACCGGCGGTCGCCCGCTATATCGAGGCGGTGCGCTCGGCATCCAGCGCGGAGAACTCCTGCAGCTTGGCCTCGGCGTGCCCGCCCGGCAGGCCGAGGAACTCGATCATGTAGGCATCGCGGAACACCTCCAGAGCCGCCGGATGGGCCTGGGTGAGCGCAGCCGATGCCTTGGCCGGCTGCGTCATGCTGCGCTCGAACAGCGCGGCCTTGAGTTGGCGTTCCAGCTCACGCTTGGACCATTTTTCCTGGCTGGCCATGCGCAGGTAGAACAGCCGCTCTTCAGGGCGCTTGCACTGCCCCATGACCATCATGTTGTGGCTCCAGGGCAATTGTCGCACCAGTGGTGCGACTATTTCGTCACCCCGGTAAACCTCGTAAAACTGCCGCATGCGGAACAGGTTGGCGCGGGTGAATCCGCGCAACCCGGGCTGGGTCAGCAGCAGATGATCAGCCAGCTGGTTAACCACCCCGTCGCCCCATTCGGCCCGTTCCAGCTTGCGGCTGATGTAGGCCCCATCCTGCCAGTACAGCTCGATCAGCTGGGTGTTCACGGCCTGGACCGCACGTTGACGGGCCGATTGGATCAGGGACAGCACCTCATCGAAACGCCCATTGCTGGCTGCGGGTGCTGACGCGCCCTGCTGCTCATCGTTCATGCAACGACTCCATGGCAAAGAGTGAAAACCCGCCAGAGTCTACCCCCGCCCCTCACCCGAGCCCGCAGGTGAAACTGTTGCAAAACGCAAAGAGGGCGCCCACTGGCGCCCTCTCGTTCACGGCACAGCATCAGCCCATCGACCGCGCCCCCACCACCCGCGCATGCCCCCGCGTGGTCACGATCCCCAGGAACGAAATCACGATTGCCAGCCCCAGCGTGGCGCTCACCTCGGCCCGGTGCTCCTCGGTGAACATCATCACCCCCAGCGCGCAGCTGATGAAGATGATCACCGCCCAGGTCAGCCATGGGAACAGCCACATCTTGAACTTGAGGTTGGCGTTTTCACGCTCCAGGCGGCCACGCATGCGCAGCTGCGAAATGGCGATCACCAGGTACACCAGCAAGGCAATGGCGCCGGAGCTGGCCAGCAGGAACTCGAACACGCCCTTGGGTGCGAAGTAGTTGAGGATGGCGATGGCCGCACCGATCAGGGTGCTGCCGAACACCGCCGCACGCGGCACGCCCACCTTGGAGGTTTCCTTGAGAAACGCCGGGGCATCGCCACGCTTGGCCAGCGAGTACATCATCCGCGAGGCGATGTAGATCGACGAGTTCATGCAGCTGGTCACCGCGATCAGCACCACGAAATCGACCATCAACGCAGCGTTGGGGATGTTCATGATTTCCAGCGCACGCTGGTACGAACCCACCACCGCCAGCTGCGGGTCGTTCCACGGCACCACCGAGATGATCACGAAGATCGACAGGATATAGAAGGTGCTGATGCGCCAGATCACCGAGCGGGTGGCCTTGGCGATGTTGCGCGCAGGGTCGCTGGATTCGGACGCGGCAATGGTCACCGCCTCGGTGCCGATGAAGCTGAACATCACGGTGATGAAGGCGCCGATCACCGCCGACCAGCCCTTGGGCGTGAAGCCGCCGTGCTCGGCCATCAGCGTGCTCAAGCCGCTGACTTCGCGGTTGGGCAGCCAGCCCATCAGCGCGGCGAAGCCCAGGCCGATGAAGCCGAGGATCGCCGTGACCTTGAGGATCGCGAACCAGAACTCGAACTCGCCGTACTTGGCCACGCTGAACAGGTTGGTACAGGCCAGCAGCAGCACCGAGGCCAAGGCGAATATCCAGCTGTCCACCTGGGGGAACCAGGCGTTGAGCACATGCCCCGCGGCCAGGGCCTCGATGGGGATCACCAGCACCCAGAACCACCAGTACAGCCAGCCGATGGTGTAGCCGGCCCAGCGGCCGATGGCCTGGTCGGCGTAGGTGGAGAACGACCCGGTGTCGGGGTGTGCCACGGCCATTTCGCCGAGCATGCGCATCACCAGCACCACCAGGGTACCGGCGACGAAATACGAAAGTATGGTGGCGGGCCCGGCCGCCGCGATGGCGTGCCCGGAACCTACGAAAAGCCCGGCGCCGATGATGCCGGCGATGGACAGCATCGTTACATGACGCGGCTTGAAACCTTGTGCAAGGTTGCCATCAGATCCCACGGTGCTCATTGATCTTGTTCTCTTTTTGCTGACACAAGGAAGGGACGGGCAGGTACAGGCGAAAAAGCATCTCCTTGAAAAACAATAAGAATGACACGTCGCTCAGGCGCTGTTGTTGAACTTCTTCACGCTTTTACAGAGCCACGCACCGAACGATCCGGGGAGTTATTTAAGCCCTGCGGGGCACGGGGAAATTGTTCGAGAACGTCCCGCAAGTTCGCGATCACGACACCCCGTGCCCGATGCCGTCAGATGTCGTGATTGGCTTGCCTGGAAACGACATGGGCCAGGCGCCCACAAAAAAGCCCCGGTCTCCCGGGGCTGTGCTGCACAGGCGTCTGCCTACGCCTGATCGGCGGCAAAAGGTATGGCTTTTTTTGTAGGAGCGGCCTTGTGTCGCGATAGGGCCGCAAAGCGGCCCCGGCGGTCTATGGG
>NZ_JBDJLM010000088.1:0-19326 GCF_039673365.1 Pseudomonas sp. TWI923
GGGCTATAGCGTGGGAGCGGGCTTGCCCCGCGATGGCGTCGGTACGATATCTACAAGGGGCGGCAGTTTACCAGAATCCCAGGGAGGATTCAGTGCCCGCCGCCAGCACACACCGGCGAGGCCGGCGCCACACCCACCTGCGCCCACTCCTCCGGGGTGTAGGTGTGAATGGCCAGGGCATGGATCTCGCCCATCAGCTCAGCCATGGTGGCGTAGACCTTCTGGTGACGCTTGACGCTGTTCAGCCCGGCGAACTGCTCGCTGACCAGCACCGCCTTGTAGTGCGTCTCCTGGCCACGGCTGTGCATGTGGCTTTCGTTGAGCACTTCAAGGTGCGCGGTGCCCAGCGGCGCCAGTTGCTGTTCGATACGTTGCTGCATGCTCATCGCGATGGGCTCACTTCTTGGCCGGGGCCTTGCCGGCGTTCGGGTCGAGTTCCTTGGTCATGTCGTCGAGCAGCTTGTTGACCACCGGTACCGCAGGCTCGAGGCTCTGCTGGGTGAGCTGGGCCGACTGCTGGGTGACCTTGGGCATTTCGCGCAGGACTTTCTTGCCCAGCGGCGACTCGTAGAACTTGACCAGATCGTTCAGCTCGCCCTCGGTGAAGGTGGCGGTGTACAGGTCGACCATCTTCGGCTTGAGTTTCTTCCAGCCGATGGCGTTGTCCAGGGCGGCGTTGGCCTTGGCCTGGTAGCTGTCGAGCACGGTTTTCTTGGAGGCCGGCGCCTTGGTCTGCTCGAAGCGCTGGGCGAACATCTGCTGGACCTGCATGTACACCGGGGTGCCCAGCTTGTCGGCGTTGGCCAGGGTCAGGAATTTCTCGGCGGCGGCATTGTGGCTGGGGGTGGCAGCGAGTACCTGGCCGCTGGCACAGACCAGGGCTACGGCGGCACAGAGGACACGGAGACGGGTCATTGCATTTCCTTCAAGAAAGGGAGGCGGGTACCTCAGAGTAGAGCATTCTGCGCTGTGATGGCGAAGTGCTCAAGGGCTACGACGAGCGTGGGAACCGCTTGGTCGAATCAGGGCCTAAACTGCGAATTCGGACTACAAAGGAGTGAGCGCAGCATGAGCCGTATCGAGACAGACAGCCTGGGCCCGGTGGAAGTTCCGGAGCACGCCTACTGGGGCGCGCAGACCCAGCGCTCGCTGATCAACTTCGCCATAGGCAAGGAACGCATGCCCCTCGCGGTGCTGCACGCCCTGGCGCTGGTCAAGAAAGCCGCGGCGCGGGTGAACGACCGCAACGGCGACCTGCCCGCCGACATCGCCCGGCTGATCGAGCAGGCCGCCGACGAAGTGCTCGACGGCGAGCACGACGATCAATTCCCGCTGGTGGTCTGGCAGACCGGCAGCGGCACCCAGAGCAACATGAACGTCAACGAGGTGATCGCCGGGCGCGCCAACGAGCTGGCCGGCAAAGGTCGTGGCGGCAAGGTGCCGGTCCACCCCAACGATCACGTCAACCGTTCGCAAAGCTCCAACGACTGCTTCCCCACCGCCATGCACATCGCCGCCGCCCAGGCCGTGCAGCACAAACTGCTGCCGGCCATCGCCGAGCTGTCATCCGGGCTGGCCGAGCTGTCGGCGCGCCACCAGAAGCTGGTCAAGACCGGCCGCACGCACATGATGGACGCCACGCCGATCACTTTCGGCCAGGAAGTCTCGGCCTTCGTCGCCCAGCTCGACTATGCCCAGCGCGCCATCCGCGCCACCTTGCCGGCGGTCTGCGAGCTGGCCCAGGGCGGTACGGCGGTAGGCACCGGACTCAACGCCCCGCATGGTTTTGCCGAGGCCATCGCCGCCGAGCTGGCAGCCCTCTCCGGCCTGCCCTTCATCACCGCACCGAACAAGTTCGCCGCCCTCGCCGGCCACGAGCCGCTGACCAGCCTGGCCGGCGCGCTGAAAACCCTCGCGGTGGCGCTGATGAAGATCGCCAACGACCTGCGCCTGCTTGGTTCCGGCCCGCGCGCGGGGCTGGCCGAAGTCCGCCTGCCGGCCAACGAGCCCGGCAGCTCGATCATGCCCGGCAAGGTCAACCCGACCCAGTGCGAGGCACTGTCGATGCTGGCCTGCCAGGTGCTGGGCAACGACGCGGCAATCGGCTTTGCCGCAAGCCAGGGGCACCTGCAGTTGAACGTTTTCAAGCCGGTGATCATCCACAACCTGCTGCAGTCGATCGAGCTGCTGGCCGATGGCTGCAGCAACTTCCAGCAGCACTGCGTGGCCGGTATCGAGCCCGACGCCGAGCAGATGGCCGAGCACCTGGAGCGCGGGCTGATGCTGGTGACGGCGCTCAACCCGCACATCGGTTATGACAAGGCCGCGGAAATCGCCAAGAAGGCCTACAGCGAAGGCAAGACCCTGCGCGAGGCGGCACTGGAGTTGAAGTACCTGACCAACGAGCAGTTCGACCAGTGGGTAAGGCCGGAGAACATGCTGGCGCCAGGCGGCAAGGGCTGAAAACCATCGCGGGGCAAGCCCGCTCCCACGCTGGGCTTGCCAAAAAGTTGGAAAGCAATACAACTCTTGGGGGCGGTCCAACGTGGGAGCGGCGGTGCGCCGCTGCGACTTGCCCCGCGATGGGCATTCAGCCGAGCTGCGCCCGCCGCGCCTTCCACCCCGCCACCAGCGATGGCCCCAACGCCACCAGCGCCGACCCCAGCACCACGGTCACCGCCCCGAGATACCCCAGCGCATTGATATCCTCGGCATGCACGTATTCCGGCCAGGCCCAGGCCGCGATCGCCACCGCAATGAAAGTGACCAAAGGCGTCAACGCCAAGGTCGCGCTCACCCGCGAGGCCTCCCAGTGCGCCAGGGCTTCGGCGAAGGCGCCATAGGCCACCAGCGTGTTGAGGCAGCACGCCAGCAGCAACCAACCCTGCAATGGGCTCAACTGCAGGGCCTCCAGTGGGTGTACCCAGGGCGTCAGCAGCATGGCGCAGCCCAGGTACATCACCATCATCACCTGCTGCGAACCCCACACCGTCAGCAGTTGCTTCTGGCTCAGGGCGTAGAACACCCAGATGCTGGTGGCCAACAGGATGGTCAACACCCCGGTGGTGTAGGCACCCAACGAGGTCAGCAATTCTTCCAGGCGCTGGTTGAAGAACAGCCCGAAGCCCGCCAACAGCACCACCAGGCCAATGCCCTGCCCAAGGCTGAAGCGCTCCTTGAACACGAACACACTGGCCACCAGCAACAATACCGGCCCCAGTTGCACCACCAGCTGCGCGGTACCGGGGCTGAGCAGCTTCAGGCCGATCAGGTACAGCACATAGTTGCCCAGCAGCCCGCCGATGGCGACCAGCATCAGCAGTTTGCCCTTGCCGCCCAGCCGGCCGAACGAAGGCAGGCGTCGACGGGCCGCCAGCCAGGCAAACAGCAGCCCTCCGGACACCGCAAGGCGGTACCAGGTGACGGTCACCGGGTCCATCACTTGCAGTACCTGCTTGAGCTTGATTGGCAAGATGCCCCATAGCAGCGCGGTCAACAGGGCGAGCAGCAGGCCGAAAACCCAACGGCCGGAAGTGATGTGCATGGTGTCCTCGGTCAGGCCCGTGGTGGGGGTAACTGGATTCTAAGGGGTTGCAGCGTCGGGCCGAGGACGGGTTGCGGGAAAAGAATTCATCAGGTCATTCCGGTGGGTCATGGCTGAAAACTATCGCGGGGCAAGCCCGCTCCCACGGGATGGACTGCTCCAAGGTGTAGATTGGTGTCCAACTTCTTGGGGGCAGTCCATCCGTGGGAGCGGGCTTGCCCCGCGATGCCTCACCTACTTCTTGTGCCTGGCAAACGCCGCTTCCAGCGCCTCGTTGATGGTGCGCAGCACTTTCACCCGTGCCCAGCGCTTGTCGTTGGCCTCCACCAGGGTCCAGGGCGCGATCTCGGTGCTGGTGCGGTCGACCATGTCGCCCACCGCTTCGCTGTAGAGGTCCCACTTGTCGCGGTTGCGCCAGTCTTCCTCGGTGATCTTGTAGCGTTTGAACGGGATCTGCTCGCGCTCCTCGAAACGCTCAAGCTGGGTCTGCTGGTCGATGGACAGCCAGAACTTGACCACCACCACCCCAGCGTTGCGCAGTTGCTCCTCGAAGTCGTTGATCTCGCCATAGGCGCGCATCCAGTCGGCCGGGCTGCAGAAGCCCTCGACCCGCTCCACCAGCACCCGCCCGTACCAGGAGCGGTCGAAGATGGTGAACTTGCCGCGCGCCGGAATGTGCCGCCAGAAGCGCCACAGGTAAGGCTGGGCGCGCTCCTCCTCGGTGGGCGCGGCCACCGGCACGATCCGGTACTGCCGCGGGTCGAGCGCCGCCGCCACCCGGCGGATCGCCCCGCCCTTGCCCGCGGCGTCATTGCCTTCGAACACCGCCACCAGCGCATGCCGGCGCATGTGCTTGTTGCGCAGCAGGCCGGCCAGGCGCGCCTGCTCGGTAACCAGCTGTTCTTCGTAGTCGCGTTTGTCCAGGCGCAGGGTCAGGTCCAACGCCCCGAGCAGGCTCTTCTGGTCGATGGCGCGCCCGAGCGGCGCCACATTGCCCTGATGCTTGCCCTTGGGGTTGTTGGCCAGCGCAGCCTGCAGGCTTTCCAGCAGGATGCGCCCCACCGCCAGGCTGCGGTAATGAGGGTCGAAGCCCTCGACCACATGCCAGGGCGCATAGTCGCGGCTGGTGCGGCGCAGCACCCGCTCGCCGAAGCGCACGAAGCGGTCGTAGGTTTCCGATTGCTGCCAGTCCAGCGGGCTGATGCGCCAGTTGTGCAGCGGGTCGTCCTTCAGCGCCTTGAGCCGCGCCTTCATCTGCTTCTTGGACAGGTGGAACCAGAACTTGATGATCAGCGCGCCTTCGTCGCAGAGCATCTGCTCCAGGCGCTCGGCCCCGGCGATGGCCTGGTCGAGCACGGCGTCCTTGAACTGGCCATGCACCCGACCTTCGAGCATCTGGCTGTACCAGTTGCCGAAGAACACGCCCATGCGCCCTTTCGGCGGCAGGGCCCGCCAGTAGCGCCAGGCCGGCGGGCGGGCCAGCTCTTCGTCAGTCTGCTGGTCGAAGGTGCGCACCTCGATCAGGCGCGGATCCATCCACTCGTTGAGCAGCTTGACCGTCTCGCCCTTGCCGGCGCCCTCGATGCCGTTGATCAGCACGATCACCGGGAAGCGCCCCTGCTGCTTGAGGTCGTACTGGGCTTCGAGCAACGCCTCGCGCAGGGCGGGCACTTCGGCCTCGTAGGTGTCCTTGTCGATGCTGTGACCGATTTCCGCAGATTCGAACATGCTGGGCTCCTTCAATGGATCAGCTACAAGCTACAAGCTTCAAGCTGCAAGAAAAAGCGGCGCGTGCGACTATCCGCTTTTATCTTGCAGCTTGAAGCTTGCAACTTGCGGCTTAATACGACCATGTCTGACTCACCCCTCTCCCTGCATGCCCAGATCGACTGGGACGAACAGGGCCGCCCCCACTCGCGCCAATACGACGATGTGTATTTCTCCAGGGAAGAAGGCATCGACGAAACCGTGCATGTGTTCATCGAGCAGAACCGCCTGCGTCAACGCTTCGCCGAACTGCCGCCACACGCCTGCCTGGTGATCGGCGAGACCGGCTTCGGCACCGGCATGAATTTTTTCTGTGCCTGGCAACTGTTCGACGAGCTGGCCCACGCCGATGCCCGCCTGCATTTCGTCAGTGTCGAGAAGTACCCGCTGACCCGTGACGACCTGGCGCGGGCCATGCAGCTGTGGCCACAGTTCGCCGCGTACACCGGCCCGCTGCTGGAGCAGTACGTGGCCATTCACCCAGGCTTCCAGCAGTTCAGCCTCGATGGCGGCCGGGTGACCCTGACGCTGATGATCGGCGATGCCCTGGAGCAGTTGCCGCAGCTCGACGCACGCATCGATGCCTGGTTCCTCGACGGCTTCGCCCCGGCGAAAAACCCGGACATGTGGACCCCCGAGCTGTTCGCCCAGCTGGCACACCTGTCGCACGCCGGCACCACCCTCGGCACCTTCACCACCACCGGCTGGGTTCGCCGGTCGCTGGTCGAGGCCGGCTTCACCATGAAGAAGGTGCCGGGGCTGGGCAAAAAATGGGAAGTGATGCATGGCCACTACAGCGCCGAACCGGCCGCCCTGCCCGCCCCCTGGTTCGCCCGCCCGGCCGCGCCACCCGGCCCGCGCGAAGCCCTGGTGATCGGCGCGGGCCTGGCCGGCAGTGCCACGGCCGCCAGCCTGGCCGCGCGCGGCTGGCAGGTCAGCGTGCTGGAACGCCACGACGGCCCGGCGCAGGAAGCCTCGGGCAATCCGCAAGGCGTGCTCTACCTCAAGCTGTCCGCCCATGGCACGGCGCTGTCGCAGATGATCCTTGCCGGCTTTGGCTACACCCGCCGCTGGCTGCAGCGCCTGCAACGCGGCCAGGCCTGGGATGGCTGCGGGGTATTGCAACTGGCCTTCGACGGCAAAGAAGCCGAGCGCCAAGCCAAACTGGCGGCTGCGTTCGACAGCAGCCTGCTGCAGCTGCTGGACCGCGACCAGGCCCAGGCCGTCGCCGGCGTTGCCCTGCCCGCTGGCGGCCTGTTCTACCCCGAAGGTGGCTGGGTCCATCCGCCCGCGCTGTGCCAGGCGCAACTCGGCCATCCGCGTATCCGCCTGCTGAGCCACGCCAATGTGCTCGAACTGCGCAAGGCCGATGGCCTGTGGCAGGCCTGGGACGGCGAACGCCTGCTGGCCAGCGCGCCGCTGGTGGTGCTGGCCGGTGCCGCCGAGGTACGCAACTTCCCGGCCTGCGCCGGGCTGCCGCTCAAGCGCATTCGCGGGCAGATCACCCGCTTGCCGGCCACCGAGGCCAGCCGGGCATTGCAAACGGTGGTGTGCGCCGAAGGCTATGTGGCGCCGCCTCGTGGCGATGAGCACACCCTGGGCGCCAGCTTCGATTTCCACAGCCAGGACACCATTCCCACCCTCGCCGAGCACAAGGGCAACCTGGCGCTGCTGGACGAGATTTCCACCGACCTGGCCGAGCGATTGGCCGTCGACAAGCTCGCTGTCGAGCAACTGCAAGGTCGCGCGGCGTTCCGTTGCACCAGCCCGGACTACCTGCCCATCGTCGGGCCGGTGGCGGACACCGAGGCGTTCAATGAGGCCTATGCCGCGCTGGCCAGGGACGCGCGACAGGTGCCGGATATCGCCTGCCCGTGGCTTGAGGGGCTGTATGTGAACAGCGGGCATGGCTCGCGTGGGTTGATCACCGCACCGCTGTCTGGGGAGCTGATTGCGGCGTGGGCCAGTGGTGAACCATTGCCGGTGCCCCGAGCCGTGGCCGAGGCCTGCCATCCGAATCGGTTCGCGTTGCGCCGGTTGATTCGCGGTAAATAGCGGGATCGCCGGGGGCGCTTTGCGCCCCTTTCCGGCCGGTCCGACGCTTCGGCAAGGCCGCTCCTACACAGGCGATCGCGATCACCTGTAGGAGCGGCCTTGCCGAAGCGTCGGACCGGCCGGAAAGGAAAGCACAGCGGTCCCAGTCCCCGGCAACCACATATAACAGATTGATCTAAAACTCCTGCAACCCACCCCGGTCCCTACCTAAGTGCCCCACCTTGCGGGCACCTTCCCCAACGGCAAAACCGGTAAGGACTTATGTGCGGATTAGCAGGAGAGTTACGTTTCACCCCCTTCGACCAAGCCCCTCGCCCGGCGGACCTCGCCGCCGTGGAGCGCATCACCCACCACCTGGCGCCCCGCGGCCCGGACGCCTGGGGCTTCCATAGCCAGGGCCCGATCGCCCTCGGCCACCGCCGGCTGAAGATCATGGACCTGTCCGACAACTCGGCGCAGCCGATGGTCGACAACCCCCTCGGCCTGGCCCTGGCCTTCAACGGCGCCATCTACAACTTCCCCGAGCTGCGCGAGGAACTGCAGGCGCTGGGCTACAGCTTCCACTCCGATGGCGACACCGAGGTGCTGCTCAAGGGCTACCACGCCTGGGGCGCAGCGCTGCTGCCCAAGCTCAACGGCATGTTCGCCCTGGCCATCTGGGAACGCGACAACCAGCGCCTGTTCCTGGCCCGCGACCGCCTCGGCGTCAAGCCGCTGTACCTGTCGCGCAACGGCGAACGCCTGCGCTTCGCCTCGACGCTGCCGGCGCTGCTCAAGGGCGGCGACATCGACCCTGTGCTCGACCCGGTGGCACTCAACCACTACCTCAACTTCCACGCCGTGGTACCGGCGCCGCGCACCCTGCTGGCCAACGTGCAGAAGCTCGAACCCGGCACCTGGATGCGCATCGACCGTCACGGCGAAGTCGAGCGTCAGACTTGGTGGCAACTGCACTACGGGGCCAACCCCGATGAGCAGGAACTGGACCTGGAGGCCTGGACCACCCGGGTGCTCGACGCCACTCGCGACGCCGTGGCGATCCGCCAGCGCGCGGCGGTGGACGTTGGCGTGCTGTTGTCCGGCGGAGTCGATTCGAGCCTGCTGGTCGGCCTGCTGCGTGAAGCCGGGGTCGACGATCTGTCGACCTTTTCCATCGGTTTCGAGGATGCCGGTGGCGAGCGCGGCGACGAGTTCCAATACTCCGACCTGATCGCCCGCCATTACGGCACCCGCCACCACCAGTTGCGCATCGCCGAGCACGAGATCATCGAGCAGTTGCCGGCGGCGTTCCGGGCCATGAGCGAGCCGATGGTCAGCCATGACTGCATCGCCTTCTATCTGTTGTCGCGGGAAGTGGCCAGGCACTGCAAGGGCGTGCAAAGCGGCCAGGGCGCCGACGAGCTGTTCGCCGGCTATCACTGGTACCCGCAGGTGGATGGCGCGCAGGACCCGTTCGCGGCCTACCGCGAAGCCTTCTTCGACCGCCGCCACGGCGAATACCGCGACACCGTGCAGGCCCCCTGGCTACTGGACAACGACGCCGCTGGCGACTTCGTCCGCGAGCACTTCGCCCGCCCTGGCGCGCCGGACGCAGTGGACAAGGCACTGCGCCTGGACAGCACGGTGATGCTGGTCGACGACCCGGTCAAACGGGTGGACAACATGACCATGGCCTGGGGCCTGGAGGCGCGCACCCCGTTCCTCGACTACCGCCTGGTCGAGCTGTCGGCGCGTATCCCGGCGCGCTTCAAGCTGCCCGATGGCGGCAAGCAGGTGCTCAAGCAGGCGGCGCGGCGGGTCATCCCCCACGAAGTGATCGACCGCAAGAAGGGCTACTTCCCGGTGCCTGGGCTCAAGCACCTGGAGGGCGCGACCCTGGGCTGGGTGCGCGAGCTGCTGACCGACCCCAGCCAGGACCGCGGCCTGTTCAACCCGGCGATGCTCGACCGCCTGCTGAGCAACCCCCATGGCCAGCTCACCCCGCTGCGCGGCTCCAAGCTGTGGCAGCTGGCAGCGCTGAACCTGTGGCTCAGCGAACAAGGAATCTGATCGATGAAAGCCCACGAAATCGCCTATGGCCAGCGCCTTTTGCGCGGCCAGGCGCCGTCCTACGAACGCCTGCAGGCGCGTCTGGCCGGTGACGGCAGCGAACCCCACGACCAACCCCGCGCAGTGCACTGTGGCTGGGGCCGCCTGCTGATCGGGCACACCTACCCCGACCCGGCGAGCCTGGCCGACGCCCTGCTGCAAGAGCGTGCCGGCGAGCGCGACATCGCCCTGTACGTGGCCGCGCCGCAGCAGGTGCTGGCCCGGGCGCCGCAGCAGCTGTTCCTCGACCCGTCCGACACCCTGCGCCTGTGGTTCACCGACTACCGCCCGGCGCAGCGGGTGTTCCGCGGCTTTCGCATTCGCCGTGCGCAGAGCCCGGCGGACTGGCAGGCGGTCAACGCGCTGTACCAGGCCCGCGGCATGCTGGCGCTGGACCCCGACCTGCTGACCCCACACCACCTCGGTGGCCCGGTGTACTGGCTGGCCGAGGACGAAGACAGCCACGCCGTGATCGGCAGCGTCATGGGCCTGAACCACAGCAAGGCCTTCGACGACCCCGAACACGGCAGCAGCCTGTGGTGCCTGGCGGTCGATCCACACTGCACCCGCCCCGGCGTCGGCGAGGTGCTGGTGCGCCACCTGATCGAGCACTTCATGAGCCGCGGGCTGGCCTGCCTCGACCTGTCAGTACTGCACGACAACCGCCAGGCCAAGCGCCTGTACCAGAAGCTGGGGTTTCGTAACCTGCCGACCTTCGCGGTCAAGCGCAGGAACGGCATCAACCAGCCGCTGTTCCTGGGCCCCGGCCCCGAGGCCGGGCTCAACCCCTATGCGCGGATCATCGTCGATGAAGCGTTGCGCCGCGGCATCGAGGTGCAGGTGGACGATGCCGCCGCCGGGCTGTTCACCCTGAGCCTGGGCGGCCGACGCATCCGCTGCCGCGAGTCGCTCAGCGACTTGACCAGCGCCGTGAGCATGACCCTGTGCCAGGACAAGCGCCTGACCCGCCAGGTGCTGCACGACGCCGGCCTGCAGGTGCCGGCGCAGCAACTGGCGGGCAACGCCGACGACAATATGGCGTTTCTCGACGAGCATGGCGCGGTGGTGGTCAAGCCGGTGGACGGTGAGCAAGGCCAGGGCGTGGCCGTGAACCTGACCTGCATCGACGACGTCGGCCAGGCGGTGGAACAAGCCCGGCGCTTCGACAGCCGCGTGCTGCTGGAAAGCTTTCACCCGGGCAGCGACCTGCGCATCCTGGTGATCGGCTACGAGGTGGTGGCCGCGGCCATCCGCCACCCGGCCCAGGTGATCGGCGACGGCAAGCACAGCCTGCGCGCGCTGATCGAGGCCCAGAGCCGTCGACGCCAGGCCGCCACCGGCGGCGAGAGCCGCATCCCGCTTGATGACGAGACCGAACGCACGCTCAAGGCGGCGGGCGTTGGCTACGACCATGTACTGCCGGCCGGCCAGCGCCTGGCCGTGCGACGCACCGCCAACCTGCACACCGGGGGGACGTTGGAAGACGTGACCGAACGCCTGCACCCGGTGCTGGCCGATGCCGCTGTGCGGGCTGCGCGGGCGCTGGAAATCCCGGTGGTGGGGCTCGACTTCATGGTGCGTGCTGCCGAGCAGCCGGATTACGTGATCATCGAGGCCAATGAACGCGCAGGGCTGGCCAACCATGAACCGCAGCCCACGGCTGAGCGCTTTGTCGATTTGCTGTTCGCCCACAGCAAAGCGCCAGCCTGAACATCATCGCGGGGCAAGCCCGCTCCCACGTACTGCCACTCAAATTCTTGGGGCAATCAAGTTGCGTGGGAGCGGGCTTGCCCCGCGATGAGGCCCTCGAAACGAAGGAGAAATCCTGATGTCTGCGAAACACCCCGAACCCGATCTCGACTACCTGAAGAAAGTCCTGCTGGAAATGCTCGCCATCCCCAGCCCCACCGGCTTCACCGATACCATCGTGCGCTATGTCGCCGAACGCCTGGACGAACTGGGCATCCCCTTCGAACTGACCCGCCGCGGCACCATCCGCGCCACGCTCAAGGGCCGGCAAAGCTCGCCGGACCGAGCCGTCAGCGCGCACCTGGACACCATCGGCGCCAGCGTGCGCCAGTTGCAGGACAACGGCCGACTGGCGCTGGCGGCCGTGGGCTGCTGGTCGAGCCGCTTCGCCGAAGGCAGCCGGGTCAGCGTGTTCACCGATACCGGCGTATACCGCGGCAGCGTGCTGCCGCTGATGGCCAGCGGGCACGCCTTCAACACCGCCATCGACCAGATGCCGATCAGTTGGGAACACGTGGAAGTGCGCCTGGACGCCTACTGCACCACCCGCGCCGACTGCGAAGCGCTGGGGATAGCCATCGGTGATTTCGTCGCCTTCGACCCGCTGCCGGAGTTCACCGAAAGCGGCCATATCAGCGCCCGTCACCTGGACGACAAGGCCGGCGTGGCGGCGCTGCTGGCGGCGCTCAAGGCGGTGGTGGAAAGCGGCCGGCAGCCACTGATCGACTGCCACCCACTGTTCACCATCACCGAGGAAACCGGCTCGGGCGCTGCCGCCGCCCTGCCCTGGGATGTCAGCGAGTTCGTCGGTATCGACATCGCTCCGGTGGCCCCCGGCCAGGCCTCAAGCGAACATGCGGTGAGCGTGGCCATGCAGGACTCGTCCGGGCCCTACGACTACCACCTGTCGCGCCACCTGCTGAAGCTGGCTGGCGACCAGGGCCTGCCGGTGCGCCGCGACCTGTTCCGCTACTACTTCAGCGACGCCCATTCGGCGGTGACCGCCGGCCACGACATCCGCACCGCCCTGGTGGCCTTCGGTTGCGATGCCACCCACGGCTACGAGCGCACCCATATCGACAGCCTGGCGGCCCTCAGCCGGCTGCTCTGCGGCTACCTGTTGAGCCCGCCGGTGTTTGCCAGCGATTCGCAGCCGGCCAACGCCTCGCTGGAGCGCTTCAGTCACCAGTTGGAGCACGACGCGCAGATGGAAAGTGACACCCGGGTGCCGGCGGTGGACAGCCTGGTGGGTAACAAAGGTTGAGGTTTTGCCATGGCCGACAAGCCGACGCCCACTGTAGGAGCGGCCTTGTGCCGCGAAAGGGCCGCAACGCGGCCCCGGCAATTTCTGCTTTAACGCCAAAATCCTGGGGCTGCGCTGCAGCCCTTTCGCGGCACAAGGCCGCTCCTACAGGAATGGTGCAGACCTTCAGGGCCAATGCACATATCGCACACCTTGCCCCGCCCTGCGCCACCCCGCACAATGTCAGGCCTTTCTGGCGTCAATCCGCAGGACCCTGCATGAAAATCAACAAACCCACCGCCATCGCCCGGCGCAACGAAGCGCTGGCCCGCCCGGTACTCGACAGCGACAACACCCTGTTCGCCATCCTCGACACCAAGCGCAACCTGTGGTGGTTCGAAGTGCCGGTGGCACTGCTGCGCAAAGGCCAGCCCGACTGGGTCAACCTGTTGCTGCACACCCCGGAAACCGACGAACTGCAGCACCTGAAGGTGCCGGTCAACTTCCTCCGCGCTCACCAGGAGCAGATGGAAGTGCGCCACCCCGGCAAGCGCCGCTCCACCATCAGCCTGGCGCTGAGCGCCGACCGCGATTCGCTGCTGCGCGACACCCGCCCGGGTGGCGAGCAACTGGATTTCCGCACCTTCGTGCAGGCCTGATCAGGCCCGCTCGATCCGGTCGTCATGGATGACGATCTTGCCCTGCTTGAACAACGCGCCAATGGCCTTCTTGAAGTTGCCCTTGCTGACGTTGAACATCTGGCTGATCACCGCCGGGTCGCTCTTGTCGCACACCGGCAGCACGCCACCGGCCGCTTCCAGGCGCTGCATGATCTGCTCTTGCAGGCCGTCGGCCAGCGCTTCGCCCACTGGCTGCAGGCTCAGGGCGATCTTGCCGTCGTGGCGCACTTCCTTGATGAAGCCCTTCTCGTGCATGCCTGAACGCAGGAACTTGAACACCTCGTTCTTGTGGATCAGGCCCCAGTGGCGGTTGTTGATGATCGCCTTGAAGCCCATCGGCGTCTCGCCGGCCACCAGCAGCTCGACCGGCTGGCCGACCTTGTAGTCGACCGGGGCGTTGTCCAGGTAGCGATCCAGCTTGGCGGTGGCGGTAATGCGGCGGGTGCGCTTGTCCAGGTAGGCGTGGACCACGCAGTAGTCGCCGATCTTCAGCGGCCGCGACTCTTCCGAGTACGGCATCAGCAGGTCCTTGGACAGGCCCCAGTCGAGGAAGATGCCCGCGCCGTTGATGTCCTTGACCTTGAGGCTGGCGAACTCGCCCACCTGCATTTTCGGCTTCTCGGTGGTGGCGATCAGCTGGTCTTCGCTGTCCAGGTAGATGAACACGTTGAGCCAGTCATCGAGTTCCAGCTCTGCGCCCTTGGGGAAGTAGCGCCGTGGCAGCAGGATTTCGCCATCGGCGCCGCCGTCCAGGTACAGGCCGAATTCCACGTGTTTCACGATTTGCAAACTGTTGTAGCGCCCAAGCAGAGCCATTTGTGAAGATCCTCAAGACAAGGCGGCTATTCTAACACCTGACCCGCCCGGCCGCCCGAGCGCACATGCACCGGAACCGCCGCGCACCCCTTGCGTCTACCGCCTGGCCAGTCCCTGCAAGGATTCGCTCATGCCTGTACGCCTGACCAAAGCCCTGCTCATCGTCGTTGCCCTGGCCCTGGTGCTGGTAGCCTGCAACCGCATCGACCTGGCCTACCGCAACCTCGACCGCCTGGTGCCGTGGTCGCTGGGCGACTATCTGGACATGAACCGCGAGCAGAAGCGCCTGCTCGACGAACGGCTCAAGGAGCAACTGGCCTGGCACTGCCGGACCCAACTGCCCGGCTACCTCGACTGGCTCGACCGGGTGCAGTCGATGGTTGCCAACGACAGCGTCACCGATAACACCCTGCAACAGCGTACCGCCGAAGCACGCCAGGCCATCGGTCGGGTGGCCGAGCAGATCACGCCCTCCGCCACCGAGCTGCTGCGCGGCATGAGCGACGCCCAGGTGGCAGAAATGCGCCAGGCGTTTCGCCAGGACATCGACAAGCGCCGGCAAGCCTATGCCGAGACGCCGTTGCCCAAACAGGTCGCACAACGCGCCACGCGCATGGAGAAACGCCTTGAACCCTGGCTTGGCGAACTGACCCCTGAGCAACGCCTGCGGGTGATGAGCTGGTCGCAGGCGTTGGGCGACCAGAATCGTAGCGCAATCGCCAACCGCGCCCACTGGCAGCAGCAACTGGCACTGGCGATGGAGCAACGCGCCTCTCCCGGTTTCGAGCCACGCCTTGCACAGTTGCTGCAGCGCAAGGAGAGCCTGTGGACGCCGGAGTACCGTCAGGCCTTCCAGAACAGCGAGCAGCAGGCACGCAGCCTGCTGGTGGACCTGATGAAACAGAGCAGCCCGGCGCAGCGGCAATTCCTGCAGCAGAAATTGAACAAGGTGCGCACGGATTTCAGTGAGTTGAAGTGCCTGAAAGGGTAAATCAGGCCCATGGACCTCGTGGGAGCAACTGTCTTGCTCAGATGCTGAAAAGCCCGTGCTTTCCCTGTGGGAGCGGGTTTACCCGCGAACACGGGCATAGCCCGTGCCAGGCACCGAGTCGTCATCTTCGCGGGTAAACCCGCTCCCACAGCTCCCCTTGTCAGCGCACCTTGCGCCGGTAAGGGAACACATCGATCACCTTCCCCGCCCGGATAGCCTCCTGCAACCCCTTCCAGTAATCGGCGTCGTACAGCTCGCCATGCAAGCGGCTGAACAGACGCCGCTGGCCCATGTCGGCGAACAGGAACGGGGGGAACTCCTCGGGGAACACGTCGTGCGGGCCGATCGAATACCACGGCTCGCCGGACATTTCGTCCTCCGGATAGCGCGGTGGCGGGATATGGCGGAAGTTGACCTCGGTAAGGAAACAGATTTCGTCGTAGTCGTAGAACACCACCCGGCCATGGCGGGTGACACCGAAGTTCTTCAGCAGCATGTCGCCCGGGAAGATATTGGCCGCCGCCAGTTGCTTGATCGCTAGCCCGTAATCCTCCAGCGCCTCCAGCACCTGCGCCTCGCTGGCATGCTCCAGGTACAGGTTGAGCGGGGTCATGCGCCGTTCGGTCCAGCAGTGGCGGATCAATACCGTGTCACCTTCGAGGGCCACGGTGGAGGGCGCTACCTCCAGCAGTTCGGCAAGGCATTCGGGGTCGAACTTGGCCTGGGGGAAGCGAAAATCGGCGAACTCCTGGGTATCGGCCATGCGCCCGACGCGATCGACGCTTTTCACCAAGCGGTACTTGTCGATCACCGTGGCACGGTCAACGGTCTTTGATGGCGAAAAGCGGTCCTTGATGATCTTGAACACCGTGTTGAAGCCCGGCAGGGTGAACACGCTCATCACCATCCCCCGTACCCCCGGGGCCATGATGAAACGGTCATCGCTGCGCGCCAGGTGGCCGATCAGCGCGCGGTAGAACTCCGACTTGCCGTGTTTGTAGAAGCCGATCGAGGTGTACAGCTCGGCGATGTGCTTGCCCGGCAGGATGCGCTTGAGAAAGTTGACGAACTCCGCCGGCACCGGCACATCGACCATGAAGTACGAGCGGGTGAAGGAGAAGATGATCGACACCTCGGCCTCGTCGGTGATCAGCGCGTCGGCCTCGATGCCATGCCCTTCGCGGTGCAGCAGCGGGATCACCAGCGGCCATTGCTCGTCGACCGTGTGCAGGCGCCCGACCAGGTAGGCGCCCTTGTTGCGGTACAGCACCGGGGTGAACAGCTCCACGGCCAGCGCCGGGTCCTTGCACACCCAGTCGGGCAGGCTCTCGCGCAGTTGCTGCTCCAGGCGTGTCAGGTCGCCCTCCAGGTCACCGTAGGGCTCGTTGAATGCATAATCGGCGAAGATCGCCCGCAGCAAGCTCTTCAGCCCCCCCTCAAGCGGGTAAGTACAGGTTTGCGCCGCGCGCTCGTGGCTGCGCATCGACGGCCGGGTGGTGTGGATGAACATGCAGCCGTCGCTGATCTGGTCATGGCTGAACAGGCTGCAGAACAGCGAGTTGTACCAGGTCTCCGACAGTTCATCGTCCAGGCGGGGGTCGATCAGGCGGATGTAAGCGTTCTTCACCAGCGGCCACTGCTCAACGTCCAGCAGCACTGGCGCCTCGAACCCTTGGCGCAACCTGCCGTTGGCCTCGGCGACCTTTTCTTCATAGAGGTTGATACGGGCCGCCGCCGCCTGCTGGATGTCCTGCCAGCGCGCCTGCTCGAAACGCTCGCGGGCGCCCAGGGTGATGCGGCGAAAGTGCTCGCGGTAGTCGTCGAAGCCCTCGAGGATCACGCGGGCGATGTCGGCAGCGGGCCAGGGTTGGGTCATGCGCGGGGCCTCGAATCAGGGTGAGTTAAAGAGCTTAGTCGCCTGCAGGGTTTACGGAAGACCGTGCGGCCCATCGCGGGGCAAGCCCGCTCCCACGCGCTCCCGCGTGTGGTGTGTGGCGTGGGAGCGGGCTTGCCCCGCGATGGGCCGCACGCAATCACTGAGCAAGAAAGCACAAGAATCGCCACACCTGGTGACGTACACTCGCGCCCCTGCCCCACTGCCGGAGACCCCCGTGAGCCCCATCGCCCTAGCCCGCCTGCTGACCCTTGCCGCTGTCTGGGGGGCGAGTTTCCTGTTCATGCGCATCATCGCCCCGGAACTCGGCACCGTACCGACCGCGTTCTTCCGGGTGTCGATCGCCTGCCTTGGGCTGATCGCGATCCTCGCTGCTACCCAGGTGCGCTGGGACTTCAACGGCAAGCTGGGCGCCTGCCTGGTGCTGGGCATGATCAACTCCGGCATCCCGGCGACCTTCTATTCGGTGGCAGCGCAGGTGCTGCCGGCCGGCTATTCGGCGATCTTCAACGCCACCACGCCACTGATGGGTGTGCTGATCGGCGCGCTGTGCTTCCGTGAGCCGATGACACTGGCCAAGCTGTGCGGGATATTCCTGGGCCTGTTCGGCGTCGGCATCCTCAGCGGCGCAGGGCCTGCGGCGCTGGACCTGGCCCTGCTGCAAGGCGCTCTGGCCTGCCTGGCGGCAACCACCTGCTATGGCTTCGCTGGTTTCCTCGCCCGGCGCTGGATCAGCGGCCTGGATAGCCGCCTGTCGGCCCTGGGCAGCATGCTCGGCGCGTCGCTGCTGCTCAGCCCGCTGTTCGCCTGGAGCGCCCTCACCCAACCGCCAGCCAGCTGGGGTGGCTGGCAGGTGTGGTTGTCGCTGCTGGGCCTGGGCCTGCTGTGCACCGCGTTCGCCTACATCCTGTACTTCCGCTTGCTGGACGAGATCGGGCCGGTCAAGGCCAGTACCGTGACCTTCCTGATTCCAGTGTTCGGCGTGCTGTGGGGGGCGTGGCTGCTGGACGAGCCACTGTCGATGGCACACCTGTACGGCGGGGTGCTGATTGGCGCAGCACTGTGGCTGGTGCTGCGCCCTACCCGGCAGTGACCGGGGGCGGGTGGGTGGTGTTTTGGGTGGGTGGGGGGGTGCGCCGCCCCCACGCTCCCACTGGCGTCAGGCCTGCGCTGTACGCAACGCCGGCTTGCGGAACACAAACAGCAGCCCGACCACGATCAGCCCCATGCCCAGCAGGCTGAGCGGCGCCAGGCGGTTACCGAAGATGATGAAATCCATCACCGCCGTCACCGCCGGCACCAGGTAAAACAGGCTGGTGACATTGACCAGGTTGCCCCGCGCAATCAGCCGGTACAGCAGCAGCGTGGCCAGCAACGAGACCACCAGCCCCATCCACAGCAGCGCGCCGACGAAGCTGGCATTCCATTCCACCTGCAACGGCTGGAACGGCGCGAACACCGCGCACAGGGCAAAACCTGCCAGGTACTGCAGCGGCAGGGTGCCCATGGGGTTGTCGGTGATGCGTTTCTGCAGGATCGAGCCGCAGGTCATGCTGGCCAGCGCCAGCAAGGCGAACAGCATCCCGAGCAACGAGACGCCACCCAGGTTGATGCCCTGGTAGACCACCATCACCAGTCCGCCGAGGCCCAGCCCAAGGCCGAACAGCCGGCTCCACGAACGCTGACGCTCCATCAGAACAACGGTGAGGATCGGCTGCACGCCCATCACTGTGGCCATGACGCCCGGGGTGACGTGGATGTTCAGCGCCAGCAGGTAGAAGATCTGGTACGCGCCGAGCAGCACGCAGCCGGTACCCAGGGCGCGCAGAATGCCACCCCGGCTACGCGGCCAGCGCAACCCCAGCAATGGGCCGATCAGCAACAGGCCGGCCAGTGCCAGCGCCGAGCGCAGCAACAGGAAGGCGAAGGGGCTGGCCTGGGCCAGACCAAGCTTGGAGACGATCGCCCCGCTGCTCCACAGCAGGACGAACAGGCTGGTAGTGGCCGCCGAGGCCACGGATGCTTTGTTGAAAACAGACATGTATTGCCACCTGTATGGGCAAGGAAAGCCGTACGGCGGTTCTATCGCGTATCGAGGGATAGCCGACCGTGTTCAGTAGGTTGCGTGTGCGGGGGATTCGGCCAGAAGCCGATCAGCCCAGTACGACCACGCAAGGAGGCGGAGCTACGCCGCCTACGACGCCACTGACAGGTGGTGGTGGGTAATGACTGATCATGGCCGGCTGCTGGCTGCCACGCACGACCACGCCCGCGACAGGCGCGAGAACGTAAGCAGTGGTGGAAGGGATGTCTGGCATGAGCAGGTCTTCGGGAAGTAAGTGTTTCGGAATATAACGGTGAATCGAGGGTGGGGCAACCACTGAAAAATCACTTGTCTGTTCGGCCCCTTTCGCGGGGTATACCCCGCCCAACGGGCGTGGGCGCGGGTGTAGCCGCCAAAAGGGCGGTGGAGGCAAAAACCCCCACACAACAAACCCC
>NZ_JBDJLM010000089.1:0-19080 GCF_039673365.1 Pseudomonas sp. TWI923
TCAATTTGCGATTTTGTACGGAGATCGGTTCATCAGGCCGACCTGGTGAAAATCAGGGCCTGCCTAGCGGCAGGCCATTACCGGCCCGAACACAAAAAAACTGACAGTCCCGATCGAGCGCCGCCCGCGCGGCGCATCGCTGGCAAGCCAGCTCCCACATCTGTTTCGGGCCAATGACTCCAGTGAAGGTACCGCTGCACGCCTTGGTGCATGTCTCAAGTCGGGTGAAGCGCCAGTGGTGCCCACCTCAATACCGCGTCGTACCAACAAGGCGGACAGCGATGAAGCCACAGGAGTGACTGGCCCGAAACAGATGTGGGAGCTGGCTTGCCAGCGATGCGCCGCGCGGGCGGCGCTCGATCTCGAAGGCGCTGCAAAACTACCGGCGAACACCTGGCGGCCTCCACCCAATCTTCACTCCACCCCCCTCTCGTCATACCGCAACAACCGCCCAGCATTCCCCAGCACCAACAAAGTACTGACGTTATGCAACACCGCCGCAATCATCGCCCCAGCCGCCCCCAACAACCCAAACGCGGCCGCCGCGATGATTCCCAGGGTCCAACCCAGCCCAATCAGCACATTCCATTGCAGGGTACGGCGGCACAAGCGGCTCAGCCGAATACAGGTACCCAGCCGGCGCAGGTCGGGATTGATCAGCACGATATCGGCCGCAGCCATGGCGATATCGCTGCCGCCCACGCCCATGGCCACACCGACCACGCCCGCCTTCAGCGCCAAAGAATCGTTGATGCCATCGCCCACCACCAGCGGCCGGAAACCGGCCTGCAGCTCCTGATTGACGTGCTTCAGCTTGTCATGCGGCAGCGCCTGGGCGACCACACTGCCGATCCCGGTTTGTGCAGCGACCGCATCGGCCACGCTCTGCCGGTCGCCGGTCAGCAGCAGTTGCCGCCCCAACCCCAACTCGCGCAGTTGCGTCATGGCCTCGGCGGCTTCGGCGCGCAGGTTGTCGGCCAGCAGCAGCCAGGCCACGAAGTGGCCATCCAGGGCCAACCCGGCAATCGGCCCGTCATGGGCCGGCACTGCGGGCATGGCGATACCCAGTTGCTGGAACAGCTCCGGGCGCCCCAACGCGGCGTCGCCATCGGCGGTGCGGGCCAATACGCCGAACCCCTGGCGTTCGCGCAGATCGCTCAGGGCCAGCAGCCGATCATGGCTGACCTGCCCGGCCAAGGCGCGGCTGACCGGGTGGCTGCTGGCGGTGCCGAGGCTCGCCGCCAGGCGTTTGACCTTATCCTCAGGCCACGCCGATGCACTGCACAGTATCCGCTGCAGATGCAGGCTGCCGTGGGTGAGCGTGCCGGTCTTGTCGATCACCAGCGAGGTCAGGTCGGCAAGCTCCTCAAGAAACGCCGAGCCGCGGATCAGGATGCCGTGCCGCGCGGCAACGGCAATCCCGGCCACGGCGGTGGCCGGCGCCGACAGCACCAGCGCACAGGGGCAGGCGGCCACCAGAACGGCGAGCATGGCCTGGGCATCGGCGGTGATGAACCAGGTGGCGGCGGCGATCAGCAATACCAGCAGCAGATAACGCCCGGCATAGCGCTCCAGCAAGCGGGTGATCGGTGGCTTGGCCTGCTCGGCGCGCTGCATCAGGGCGATGACCTTGCCCAGTGTGGAATCGTCGCCGACGCGGGTGACTTCGATGCGCAACAGGCCATCGAGGTTGATCGCACCACCATGCACCGCCTCGCCAGCCTGCACATCCTGAGGGACGCCCTCACCGGTGATCGGGGCGGTGTCCAGGCTGGCATGGCCCTCCAGCACCCGGCCATCGGCCGGTATCCTGTCGCCGGCACGCACTTCGACCTGATCGCCCGGCACCAGGCTGGCATTGTCGACCTCGCGAACCTGGCCATCGGCGCCGATCAGACGCGCCTGGCTGCGGGTCAGCCGCCCCAGGGCCTCGATCGCCTCTTGCGAGCCGAGCACGCTGCGCTCTTCCAGCACATGGCCGAAGATCATGATGACCGGCAGCAGCGCGGCAGTGGCCAGGTCTCCGGTGGCCCAGGCGCCGAGCATGGCCAGGCCGATCAGTTGGTCGGTGATGCCATGCAGGCTCGGCTGGCGCAGGCTGAACCAGGCCGAGCGCAGCACCGGCACCGCCACCAGCAGCGAGGCGCAGCCCAGCAGTAGCTGCGCCACGGTCTCCTGGGCCGGGGCCAGCCAACGCCAGGCCAGGCCCAACCCGAGCAGGCCGAGGGCGAGCATGGCCAGGGTCAGCTGGCGGGCGGCCTGGCGACGCTCGTCGCTGGACAACAGCCCTGCCGTTAGATGTACATGGCCATGGTGGTGATGGCCGTGGTGGTGAGTACTCATGGTTTCGGGCCTTCCAGGATCATGCGCCCGGCATCGCCGGGGTCGACGGTGGTCACGCTGCCCGCGTGGGACAGAATGGCGGGAACGCGCTCGCGGTACAGGCGCAGCAGCAGGTCCGGGCTCTGCTGACCGCCCAGGCCGACGATGGTCGCCGTGCTGGCCTGGGCGGCGGACACGCGCTCACGCCCCTCGGCCTCGGCCACCTGCAGGGTGTGGTCAGCAGCCTGGGTGGCCTGCTGCAACTGCCGCGCGGCGTCGTTGCGCGCGCTGGCGATCGCCTGCTCCGCCTGCTGGCTGGCGGTGAGCACGGCATTGAAGGCGTTAACAGCCGCCAAGGGCAGTGAGGACTGCACATCCACCCGCACCACCTCGATGCCCAGCTCGCCGCCGGCCGCCTTGAGCGCCTCCAGGCGCTGGTTGATGCCCTGCTGCAGGTCGCCCCGCAAGCGCTCACGGCGCTCGGCAACGCCGCTGTCGGCGCCGACCAGTTCGGGGCGTGCCACCAGGATCGCGTCCATGTCGCGAGAGGCGCAAACCTGCACCGCGCTGCGCTCGACCAGGCGCTCCAGCGCTGGCAGCACATGCTCGCCCTGACGGGTGAAGGCATAAGGCTCGTTGACTGTGTAGAACACCCGCACGTCCAGTTGCACCATGCCCGCGTCACCGCTGAGCAGGTAGCCCGAGCCCGCCGTGGCATCGCCGGCCAGCTTGCCGTCCAGGTCGGCCTTGCGCGCCTGTTCCGAGCGCAGCAGCAGCTCGATCCGGCGCTCGCTGACCCGGTCGGCCGACGGCAGCATCAGCACCTGTTCGAACGGCCGCGGCCAGGCCAGCAGCAAACCGGCGTTCTGGACCCGTGACTCGGCGCCCAGGCGCAGCACCACCGCACGGTTCTCCGGGCCGATTTCGCGAACATTGCCGAACAGCCAGCCCAGCGCCGCCAGCAGGGTGACCGCATACAGCGCGATAAAACCGACGCCGCCGGCCTGCAGCCAGGCGCTACCACGCGGGTTAGTCATGGGCATGCCCCGCCGGCAGTGCCGGGCCGTCCACCAGCACGCGGAACGGCGCCGCGTCGGTGCGCAGCACCAGGCGAGTGTTGGGCGTCACCAACGTGCCGAGGGTGTCGAGTGAGCGCAGCAGCCGGTACAGCTCAGGGGCACCGGCATAGGCCTTGGCGTAGGTCTGTGCCGCGTCGACCTGGGCCTGGGCCTGGATTTGCGCGGCCTTGACGCTGGCGTCGGCCTCGAGGATGCGGGCGTCGCGCTCGGCCGCCGAGCGAATTTCGGCCGCCTTGCGCTTGCCTTCGGCGGTGCGTTCGGTGGCGATGGTTTCGCGCTCGGCGCGCATGCGGTCGACGGTGGCCTCGAGGGTCACTTTGGGCAGGGTCAGCCGCTCGATGCCCACCTGCACCACCTTGATGCCGTAGGTGTGCGCCAGTTGGTCGGCAATCTGCTGCTGCAAACGCTGCTCGAAGGCATCGATGCGTACGCGGCTGGCGTCCACGTTCACCAGGTCGGCCAGCTCGAAGCCACTGGCGCTGGTTTCCAGTGCCGAGCCCACCAGGGTGCGGATCTGCCGCGCCGCTTCGTCGGGCTGGTTCTGCACGGCGCGCATGAAGCGCTGGATGCTCTGCGGGTCGGCCGCCACCTGCCAGGCGATATAGGCCTGCACGATGATCCGCAGGCCATCGCGGGTACCGACGTCCTGCAGGCCGCTGGAGGTGGTGCGCAGGCGCAGGTCGACCGGCACCGCCGCTTCGAACGGCACCGGCCAGCGCCAGGCAAGGCCCGGTTCCAGCAGCACCCGCGAGGGGTTGCCGAAACGGGTGATGACGGTGGCCTCGCCGACCCGGACCTGCACCAGGCTGGCAGTCGCGGCGAGCAGCAGCACCAGCAGCGCGGCGATCAACATTCGACGCCGGGCGGAGCCGACCGGCGCCTGGTCAGCAGGTGAATGGTCATGGTCATGATCATGGTCGCAGCCATGGTGGTCGTGGGCGGCATGGGTGCTCTGGCTCACTTGGCGTGCTCCTGGTTACGGCTACTGGAGGTTGATACCGCTGGGTCCACCGGCAGGGCATAGCTGCGCAGGTCCAGGGTCGGCGCCTGGGCTGCGCCCAGGCGGTGGTCAATGATCAGGCTGTGGGCACCGGCCAGCCCATGGCTCAGTCGGCTCAAGTACTGTTCCAGGACGAAGGCCTGGCCAGCGCCCGCCCAGGCCGCCCGTTCGGCATCGAACACCAGCGCCGCGGCCTGGGCCTTGGCGCGGGTTTCATGGGCGCCGGCACTGGCCGAGTCGGCGGCCAGGGCGGCGGCCTGGCGGGCCAGGCTGGCCTGCTGTGCGGCCTGGCCACGATCACGGGCGATCAAGGCATCGGCATTGATCTGCGCGGCCTGTACGCCGTGATAGGCATTGGCCGCACCGGCAGGCGGGTGGATCGCCTCGATCGCCGTGGCCAGGATCTCCACCCCGCTGTCGAGCCGATCGAGATCGGCCTGCACCGCCCTGCCGATATCCTGGCCCAGGGCTTCGCGCGCTTCGCCCAGCACGCCGTCGAGCGAGCGCCCGGCAAAGTCGTGTACCAGCACCCGGTTGGCGACGCTGCGCAGCAACTGCTCGATATCGCTGCTGTGGTAGGTGGCGGCCAGCGCCGCAGCGTCACTCAGGCCGATGCGATAGATGAAGCGCACGTCCATGTTGACGATCTGGAAGCTCTGCGCGCCGCCATCGCTGCCCGCGATCACCTGGGCGTTCTCGCTGACGTGGGTGGCATCCCACAAGCGGTTGGCGCCCACCGGCGCAGGCCCCTCGGCAGCGGCCAGGGGCTCGGCGGCGGCAGCGTCGCCGGTGCTGGCCAACTCGTGCAGCGTGCCGTTGTCCACTTGCATGACCTTGCCCAGCGGCCAGGGCAGCCCCAGGTGCAACCCAGGTTGATAGACCTGCACCGGGTTGCCGAAGCGTTCATACACGCCGCGCCCGTCCATGGGCACTTCGACGACCCCGGTGAGCAGCCAGCCGGCCAGGCCGACCAAAGCCAGCACCGGCAACAAGGCGCGACGCATGAAGCCGAAGGCCCAGATTTGCTGCAGGTCGATGCCCAGGCGCTGGTGCAACTCGCCCTGCAGGTAGGCCAGCGGTCGTGGTGGCCATTGCAACGCTCCGGCGACCAGGCTGCGCGCCATCCACTGTGGTTCGCGGCGTGGATGGCGCGGGCTGAACACCGCCAGGACGGCCCGCAACATCAACTCGATGGCCAGCAGGCCAGGCAGCAGGCCGATCAGCACCGCCAGGCGTGCCGGCCACAGCCGCTCGCCGTCGGCGAACGCCAGGCATGCAATAGACAGCACCAGCACAGCGATCAGCAGCCGCAACTGTGCCGCCAGCGCCGCAGCTTCGGGCCATGCATTGCCGTCGCTGCTGGCCAGATGGCGCTCGACGACTACCAGCCCGAAAGCCAGCAACGCCCATGTACCCACCGCCACCCAGCTCGCCTGGCTGGCCAGGGCGGCAGCCGGAAGATCGAGCCGCCAATGCGCCTGCACCAGCAGCAACGCCAGCAGTGCCAGGCCGAACAGCCACAGTGCGTCGCCGCCAATGCGCTGCAACTGCCTGAGGCACAGCGCACCCAGCCGCTCGAGCCAGCGCTCGTAGGGGCTGAGCAGTTCCGGGTCGCCCTCCTCCTGGCCGGCTTTGCGCCAGAACGCCAGCTGCGCGGAGGGCTGGCCGATGGCGGCGGCACGCCAGCCGGCAACGTCCCAGGCCGCCTGGCTGCTGGCGGCCACCAGCAACCAGGCGGCGGCATTGATGCTCAGCAAGGGCGCCCAATATGAAGCGGGCGCGAACAACCCGACGAAGAATGCCAGCCCGCCCAGCAAGACAGCCGCCACCGCCGCGCTGTAAACCAGCAGCCTCAGGCGGCGTGCCTGCGTGGGTGCTTGCTGGAAGCGCGCAATCCCCTGCAGGTCCAGGCCAGGGCTATCCAGGTTGACGCTCATGAAGACTCCAAAGACTCAAGGGTGCATGGCCGCAAGGTGGTCACCCGCCCGGCATGCTGTGGCAGATTCAAGGCATGGTTAATTTCGTTATGTTATAGCAACACCAGTGAAAAAATTGTGAGGAAATATTTCATCGATTTCATCGAGCAGAGCGCCCCTCGCATTTTTTTCACATCCGCCTCACCGTCTCCCGACATTCGCCTGCATAAAGTGCCGCCACTCGCGATGCCTGTGGCCCAGTGCCGCTGCATCCAACATTGCTCACCCTCGGAGTGACTGCATGCTGCAAGGCACCCTCGTCAAACCCTCATCCCTGAAGCCGCCCCGGCGCTTTCGGCTCTCCCCCAGGGCATTGCTTGCCGGTCTGTGCGTGGCGTTGACCCTGACTGCGGGCGTGTCTTTTGCCTCTCGCACCCAGGTACGCGACCTCGGCAGCGAGCGACAAATGAGCCGCAGCGGTACCTATGCAGCCTGGGCCAAGGGCTCGACCATCGTTCTGGTGCGTCACGCCGAACGATGCGACCGCTCCCATGCCGCCTGCCTGAGCGACCCCGCCGGCATCACCGAGGACGGCAGCCGCGCCGCTGTCGGTGTGGGCCTTGGGCTCGAGCGGCTGGGGCTGCAGGACAGCGATATCCTGGCCAGCCCCGAGGTGCGTACGCGGCAGACGGCAGGCTTCATGTTCGGTAAGAACATCACCACCCAGGACTGGCTGGCTCGTTGCGATGCGACCTTCGCCAGCGCGGTGTTCGACCACAAGCGGCCCGGCCATAACCTGGTGCTGGTGACCCACAGTGGCTGCATCGACCAGCTCGAGCGGCAACTGGGCGTAGCTGGCGGCGAACGCAGCAGCGGTTATGCAAGTGCCTTGTTCCTGTCCCTCGACAGTGCCGGCAAACCACAGCTTCTTGGCCAGATGAACGCCACCCAGTGGCGCAACCTGGCCCCTGGCAAAGGGGTGTGACCATGCAGCTTTCCATGCGCACGCGCTTCTACCTCAACAACCTGGCCTTCCCCCTGTTGCTGGCGGTGCTGGTGTTCGTGCTGTTCGACCTGACCGAGCTGGACCGCTGGATCAGCAACCTGCTGCTGGATGCCAACGGGCAGTTCGTCTTCGCGCACAACGCGCTGTTCGAGAAACTCACCCACAAGTGGCCGCGAATCCTGCCGGACTGGACGGGTGAACTGGCGGTGATCGGGGTGCTGCTGTCGCTGCTGTGGCCGCTGGCCTCGCGCTCGGCCCGTGCCACCGGCTTGCTGGAGGCGGTGCGCATCGCCCCGGTGATGCGCTGGAGCACCCGCTATCGCCGCGACCTGTGGTTCGTGGTGGTCGCGTTCGGCCTGTGCACCATGGTCATCCACTACCTCAAGAGCCACACCGGGGTGTACTGCCCGGTGGAAACCACGCTGTATGGCGGCACCGAGGCGCGCTACGAATGGTTCGACCAGTTCAACGGGCTCGACCACGCCGGCCCCGGCCGTTGCTGGCCCGGCGGGCACGCCTCCAGCGGCTTCACCCTGCTGGCGCTGTACTTCATCGCCCTGCGCCATCGCTGGGTGCATGCGCGCAAGTTGCTGGTGGCGATCCTGCTGGTGGGCATGTTCTACGGCACCACCCGGGTGCTGCAGGGCTGGCACTACATGTCACATACCTTCTGGGCCGGCATTTTCGTCTGGCTGACCAGTTGGAGCACCGCGCTGCTGTTCTATGGCCGCCCGGCCTTGCAGGCAGCCCCGCAGGCAAGGCTCAGTAATCGCCCCGCTTGCGAAACGCCCAGCGCCCTGCAATCAACGTAAAGGTCACCACCAGTGCCACCAGCACCCAGAAGCCGTGGGGGTCGTCCGACAGCGGCACGCCCCCGACGTTCATGCCGAAAAAGCCGGCGATGATATTGATCGGCAGTGCTAGCACGGTGACCACGGTAAGGGTGAACAGGGTGCGGTTGTTCTCTTCGGTGAGCTTGGCGGCAATCTCTTCCTGCAGCAGCTTTATCCGCTCGACCAGGCTGGTGAGGTCGCTGATGATCACCGAAAACTCTTCAGTAGAGGCCCGCAACTGGCGGATATCCTCTTCGTGCAACCATTCGGGCGGGCGGTTCAGCAGCCGCAGCAGCGAGCCCGGCTCTAGTGCCAGCAGGCGCTGCAGGCGTACCAGCACGCGGCGCAGGCTGCCCAGCTCGGCGCGGTTGTCGCTCAGGCGCAGCGACAGCAACTGGTCCTCGATGCGGTCGATCTTCAAGGTGGTTTCGCGCAGCACCCGGGTCAGCAGGTCGCCTTGATCGCGCACCAGGTGCACCAGCAACTCCACCGTCGAACCGAAACCCTCGCCGCGCTTTACCGATGAGCGCAGCTCGTCCACCGAGTGCAGCGGCTGCAACCGCGCGCTGACCAGCAAGCGGCTGCGTGCACAGGCCCACAGTGTGGAAACGTCGGACGACATCACGCCATAGCTGAACACCAGGTCGTTGACCACCGCCAGCAAGGCACTGTCGGTGTGCTCGATACGCGTGGAGCGCGACCCTTCGCGCAGGGTTTCGAAAAAGGTTTCGGGTAGGTCCAGGTGGCTCTTCATCCAACGCTCGCAGGCGGCGTGGGCAAGGTTCAGGTGCAGCCAGAGGAACTGCTCGTCGGCTGGTGCCTGCAGATGTACCAGCGCCTGTGCCGAGTCGATCTCGCGACCGGGCTGGCCCGGGCGGAACAGGTACGCATAGAGCAAGCCGTGCAGGTCGGTTTCGGGGTTTTGCGGATTGGCGGGGAGCATGCGGCGGAGCGACCTCGGCGAGTCCCGATTCAGAGAGGGTCATATTAGGTAACGTCACATGACAGTCACGTGACGTTTTCGCTGAAGGCCTCGGCTGTTGCAGCCGACGCCCATGGACCTGGCACGCTCGTCACAACTGGCATTCGGTATGCCAAAATTTCTGGTAATGGGAATTGTTACCAGATAATATCGCGACGCTTTAACACCCCTCCCGTGCCCCTTTCCAGGACCTGAACCCATGCGTTACAGGATTGTGTCGCTGTGCCTGCTCCACGCCGCTCCGATGTTCAGCTGGGCCGCTCCAGCGCCGCTCGAAACCAGCACCGGCATTCAGCTTGAAGCCGTGAACATCAATGCCGATGCCGCCGACTACGAGCGGGCCGACGGCCCGGTCGAAGGTTACCGCGCCACCCGTTCGGCCAGCGCAACCCGCACCGACACTGCCCTGCACGAAACCCCACAGTCGGTCAGCGTGGTGCCCAAGGATGTGTTGGAAGACACCGGCGCCACCCGCCTGCAGGACGCCCTCGACTACGCCGGCGGCATTGGCCGGGCCAACAACTTCGGCGGCCAGGGCCTGACCACCTTCACCGTGCGCGGCTTCACCACGGGAGAGTTCTACCGCAACGGCTTCCCGATCAACCGCGGCTACCCCAACGCCCCGGACGCCAACACCGTCGAACGCCTGGAAGTGCTGCGCGGCCCCGCCACTGCCCTGTACGGCCGTGGCGACCCCGGCGGCACCTTCAACGTGGTCAGCAAGCAACCCTTGCCCGAATCCAAGGTCACCCTGGGCAGCCAGTTCGACGACCAAGGCATGCACCGCGCAACCCTCGACGCCACCGGCCCGTTGAGCCAGGACGGCAGCCTGGCCTACCGCCTGAATGTGCTTGGCGAGGGCGGCGAGAGCTTCCGTGACGACGTCCAGAGCGAGCGTTACGACGTCGCCCCGGTACTCAGCTGGCAGGTCAACGACAGCACCAAAATCGTCTTCGAAGGCGATTTCATGCGTAACAACCACCCTCTCGACCGTGGCCTGACCCGCTACGGCACCCAGACCGGCAGCGCTTCGCGCGACACCTACATCTGGGAAAAAGGCAGCGACAACCTGTTGCACAACGACAACAACATGGCCCAACTGCGCTTCGAGCACCTGCTCAACGACAACTGGACCCTGGCCGGCGGCATGCAGTGGCTCGACGGCACCCTGCAGGGCAACGCCGTGGAAGCCAACAAGGCACCGGCCGACGGCCACACCCTGCAGCGCAACTTCAACTACCGCAAGCTGGAGTGGACCGACCGTGACTACCAGCTCAACCTCACCGGCCACTTCGACACCGGCGCGTTCAGCCACACCCTGCTGACCGGCATCGAGTACGAAGACTATGACTACCGCTCGATCATCCAGCGTTCGTCGGCCACCGACGGCACCTACCCGATCGATATCTACCACCCGGTGCTGGGCCAGCCGCGCCCTGCCCTGACCCGCACCACCACCCATGACCAGGAAAACCTCAAGACCTGGGCCTGGTTCGTCCAGGACCAGGTGGCCCTGACCGAGCGCCTGAAGGCACTGGCGGGTGTGCGCCTGGAGCGATTCGAGCATGACTACGACAATTACCTGCCGGGCGCCAAGGGCTGGCAGGCGGCCGACAATGCCGTCACCCCGCGTTTCGGCCTGCTCTACGACCTGACCGACACCGTTGCCGTCTACGCCAACACGGCGCGTTCGTTCAAGCCCAATACCGGTGCCAGCCGCCAGGGCGATGGCTTCGATCCGGAGAAAGGCAAGTCGTACGAACTGGGGATGAAGTGGGAGGCATTGGAGCGCCAGTTGAGCGTCGATGCAGCGATCTACCACATCGTCAAGGAGAACGTGCTGACCCGCGACCCGGCCGACCCCAACTACAGCCTGGCCGCCGGCGAAGTGCGCAGCCGCGGCCTGGACCTCAACGTGGCCGGCAACATCACCCCTGAGTGGCGGGTGATCGGCGGTTATGCCTACGTCGATGCCGAAGTGACCAAGGACAACCGCTTGCCCAGCGGCACGCGCCTGGCCAACATCCCGCGCAACAGTTTCAGCCTGCTCAATACCTATGAATTCCAGGACGGCCTGGCCAAAGGACTGGGGCTTGGCGTGGGGCTCAAGTATGTTGATGACCGCAACGGGCAGACCGAGGCGGTGACCTACACCATGGAGCAGTACAGCGTGGTTGACCTGCTCAGTTACTACAAGGTCAACGAGCATGTGCGCCTGAATTTGGATGTGAAGAACGTGTTCAACAAGGGGTATGACGAAGGGGCGTTCAATACCTATGCGTATCCTGGTGCGCCGCGGACGGTGCAGGCTGGGGTTGCGTACACCTTCTAAAGGCTTTGCGGTTGGGCGTGCAGGTGTCCGCCGCAAGAGTTGCAGCGCCTATCAGATCGAGCGCCGCCCGCGCGGCGCATCGCTGGCAAGCCAGCTCCCACATCTGTTTCGGGCCAGTCACTCCTGTGATTTCACCACTGTCCGCCTTGTTGGTTCGACTCGGTATTGAGGTGGGCATCACAGGCGTCTCGCCCGGCTTGAGACATGCACCAAGGCGGGCAGCGGTACCCTCACAGGCATAATTGGCCCGAAACAAATGTGGGAGCTGGCTTGCCAGCGATGCGCCGCGCGGGCGGCGCTCGATCTTGAGAGCGCTGCAAGACTGTCGCCAAGCACCTGCCGGCCCCCACTGGGTATCAGTCAGAAACCCTCGAAACACCGCCCCTGACAACCGGTACTTGTAACTTCGTATTACAAACTACGCTCAACTATCAAAGCGGCAATCGCCGCGCCACGGGCCATCGGCCTTCGAAGGATCGTGCTCCAGGACCCTGCCAGAAGACTGGCGGGCCGCCACCCCGGCGGTCGAGGTCCACCGGCTGTGGCCTTCCCTGCAAGCAAACGCAGGCAATGCTGAGCGGAGATCACTATGCAGTTGAAAAAAATCGTGTGGATGCTGGCCATCGGCGGCGTGCTCTCGGCATCGTCCGTGCTGCTGCCGGACAACCTGGGCGCATTTTCAAGCGCCATGGCGAAGGACGGTGGTGGCGGAGGCGGAGGTGGTGGCGGCCATGGCGGGGGGGGTGGCGGTGGAGGCCATGGAGGTGGCGGTGGCGGAGGCGGCCACGGCGGAGGGGGTAGCGGCGGCGGTGGGCATGGCGGCAGTGGCGGTGGCCACGGCAGCGGTAATGGCGGTGGCAGCGGTGGCTCAGGCCATGGCGGCTCGGCAGGCGGCCATGGCGCCGACGATGGCGGTAACCACGACGCCGGAGGCCTGCACGGTGTCGGCCACGGTGCCGATGACGGCGCCAACCATGACGCCGGAGGCCTGCACGGTGTCGGCCATGGCGCCGATGACGGTGCCAACCATGATGCCGGCGAAGCTCACGGTGTCGGCCACGGTGCCGATGACGGCGCCAATCACGATGTCGGTGACGACCGCGGCGGCACCTGACGCCTGGCACTATCCGCACAGGTGCCTGTACGGCACCTGTGCGGCTTCTCCCGCCACGCCTGGCATGCTAGCCTCCCCGCGCCCCGCGCCTGCGGGGTAGGAAAGCCGTCATGTCAAGGAGTCAGGCAATGGACCTGCAGTTTCTGGGCACCTCCTCCGGTGTGCCCACCAAGGCCCGCAACGTCAGCGCCACCGCTGTCATCGAATCCACCGGCCACGGTTGGTATCTGGTCGATTGCGGCGAGGGTACCCAGCACCAGTTGCTGCACAGCCCGCTTTCCATGCGGGACCTGCGCGGGATTTTCATCACCCACGTGCATGGCGACCACTGCTTCGGCCTGCCCGGGCTGCTGGCCAGCGCCGGCATGAGCGGGCGCCAGGAGCCATTGCCGCTGGTCCTGCCCGACGCCCTGCTTGGCTGGGTGCGCCAGAGCCTGGCGGTGAGCGAGACCTTCCTGCCGTTCGAATTGCAGCTGCAGGCGCTGGAAACCTTCAAAGGCTTCAGCGCCGGCAATGTCGAGGTGAGCACGATCGAGCTGTCGCACCGCGTGCCCTCCTGGGGCTACGTGTTCGATGAGCGCGACCCCGCACCGCGGCTGGATACCGCCCGCCTGAAGGCCGACGGTATCCCGGCCGGGCCGCTATGGGGGCAACTGGCCCATGGCCTGGCCGTCACCCATGAGGGCCGCACCCTCGAGCCCCGTGATTACCTACAACCCACGCGCCCCCCGCAACGGATCATCGTCTGCGGCGACAACGACCGCCCCGAGCTGCTTGCCGAACTGGCCCAGGACGTCGATGTGCTGGTACACGAAGCCACCTTCACCCAGCCGGTGGTCGAGCGCAGCCAGACCACCTTCGGCCACAGCACGGCAGCGCAGGTGGCGCGTTTTGCCGAGGCTGCGGGTGTGAAGAACCTGGTGCTGACCCACTTCAGTGCCCGTTACCAGCCCACGGCCAACGGCCGTGGCAACTCGATCGCAGAAGTGCGCGAGGAAGCAATGGCGCACTACAGCGGCCATCTGACCCTAGCGCAGGACCTGCAGCGCTACCACTTGGGGCGTGACGGGAGGCTCGAAGCGCTGGACAAGGCCTGAGGCCAGCCCAGGCCCGCGCTTCAGTAGCGCTCGCCGACCATCTTGAACGGGTACGGCTGCGACTTGTACTTGCCGATCTTGCCGCGCTTGGGCAGCTCGATCTTCTGCTTGTGGCTGAGGTCCTTGTACGGGACCTGCTGCAGCAGGTGACTGATGATGTTCAGTCGCGCCTTGCGCTTGTCCTCGGAGCGGGCCATGAACCACGGTGCCCAGGACGAGTCGGAGGCGGCGAACATGTCGTCGCGGGCGCGGGTGTAGTCGTCCCAACGGTTGTACGACTTCAGGTCCATGGGTGACAGCTTCCACAGCTTGCGGCCGTCGTCGATGCGGTCCTGCAGGCGGCGGGTCTGCTCTTCGGCGCTGACCTCCAGCCAGTACTTGAGCAGGATGATCCCCGACTCGACCATCATCCGCTCGAACATCGGCACCACGGTCAAAAACTTATGTGACTGCTCATCCGTGCAAAAGCCCATTACCCGCTCGACACCGGCGCGGTTGTACCAGCTGCGGTCGAAGATCACCACTTCACCGGCGGCCGGCAAATGGGTGAGGTAGCGCTGAGCGTAGATCTGGGTCTTCTCGCGTTCGGTCGGCGCCGGCAGCGCCACTACGCGGAACACCCGAGGGCTGACGCGCTCGGTGATGGCCTTGATGGTGCCGCCCTTGCCGGCGCCATCGCGGCCTTCGAAGATGATGCACACCTTGAGGCCCTTCTCCACCACCCACTGCTGCAGTTTGACCAGCTCCACGTGCAGCTTCTTCAGTTCGCTCTCATAGTCTTTGCGCCCGAGTTTTCCGGCGTCATTACCTTTGTTTTTCTTGCCCGCAACCTTGGCCATCGTCTGCTCCCCTGTGCCAACCGCTGAATGCCGCGGCGCTGCCGTGGCGGATCAGAGCAGTATGGATGAGCCTCGGCGAATTGCCGGGCGGGCTGCCGGCATGTCCACTTGCCACGATTGCGGCCGCTCTGGCCCGCGGGTTTTAATCCTTTCGCCGCCGGCCTGGGCCGGCGCTCGACCTGCATTTTGGCAATTCAAGGAAGCCCCACGATGGACAGGAAGCTCGTACCGCTGGCCCTGCTGGCGACCCTGCTCGGCTGCTCGGACGACCGGCAAGCCACCGAGGCCGGCCTGCGTCAAGCCGCGCAAACCTGGCTCGACAGCCAGTACCCGCATTGTTTCGTGATCAGCAGCTTCCCTACCCGCACCCGCGATTTCGACGTCGACGGCAACAACAAAGCGTTGCATGCCCTGGCTCAGGTCGGTGTGGTCAGCGAGAAAGAGATTGCCCGCACTGAAGTGCCTGCCCGCCTGTGGCAACCGGCACGCACCGACATCTATTACGCCTACGCGCTGACCGATGAAGGCCGCAAGTACTTCAAGGCCGACGCAGGTGACAGCAAGGTCGGCGGGTTGTGCTTCGGCAAGGCCCAGGTCACCACCATCGAGCAGTTCACTGAGCCGACCGAACAGGCTGGCAGGACGGTATCGAGGGTGACCTACCGCTACAGGGTCAGCGAGCTTCCTGAATGGGCTGGCGATGCGTCGGTGCAAGCCAGCGTGAAAGGCCTGGGCAAGGCGTTCAACAGCAGTCGCCAGCCGCTTGAGGCAACTGCCAGCATGGCTTTGACCGAGCAAGGCTGGGTGCAACAGCAGTTGCCCAATTGAGGGCCGCTGCGCAGCCCTTTCGCGGCACAAGGCCGCTCCTACAGGGGAATGCGGTCGCCTGTAGGAGCGGCCTTGTGCCGCGAACGACCGCGCACTTGAGCCTTGTGTTAATCCTGAGAAAATCCACAGTCGCCATCCTTGCCCCGCCCCGGCCGCTGCGCGGCCGGTTTTCCGGTTCAACGATGGAGTCACACCATGAAATCCCTGTCTTTCGCCCTCGCCCTGCTGGCCGCGACCTCGGCCACTTCAGCCTTCGCCGAAGGCGGCGCCGAGCGTCTGCAAGCGCGCAACGAGCAGTTGGCGCAACAACGTCAGCAGCAGGCCGAGGCAGTCGCCAAGCGCGATGCCCATGTCCAGTCGCAGGCGCAAGCGCCGCGCCAGGGCGATGCACTCAATAGCAAGCCTTGCAGCTGATGCCCGCGAGGGCCGCCTACGAACGCTGACTTCCCAGGGTCAACAATGTGATGCCCAAGCGCCTACCTTGGGATCGCATGTGGGTCACCAGGTGCATGGCGATAGATGTACTGCGCCCTCAAGATCGAGCGCCGCCCGCGCGGCGCATCGCTGGCAAGCCAGCTCCCACAGTTTGTTCCGGGCCAATTATTCCTGTGAAAGTACCGCTGCCCACCTTGGCGCATGCCTCAAGTCAGGTGAGACGCCAGTGGTGCCCACCTTGATACCGCGTCGTACCAACAAGGCGGACAGTGAAGAACTTGCAGAAGTGACTGGCCCGGAACAGATGTGGGAGCTGGCTTGCCAGCGATGCGCCGCGCGGGCGGCGCTCGATCTCATAGGCGCTGTAGCCCTGCCGACGAACACCTCAGGGTCCACCAGAGATCGCATCGGGCCCTCCAGCTGCTCGCCTTGGTTTCATCGGCGGGGCGAAAATCGAGCGCGATCATCCATAGTTAAAGTAAATTCTAGAAAAATTATTTGTTTAAATTCATATAGTTAAAAATCATTTTTAATTCTATTTGTCCAATATGCTTTCTGAGCCAGGCACGTACTGCGCACATACCCGTACGCCTGCGGCCTCTCGTCGCAGCCAACGCCCTCTTGGCAAATCCGCCACAGCCCGTAAAATCCCGCCTCCTTTTCGCCCGTCGCCCATTCGGTGGCAACCGCCCGCAAGGACAGCGTCCGCGCCTCTCGCCACATCGCGCATGTGCCACAGGCTCAACCGCCCCCGCCCGGCCTCCCCTTGAGGTCCAGCGGTTGACCCTTGCCCAGGTCGCATTCCGTGCACGCAGCGCAAAAGGCGCAGCTTGGCTTATTCCAACCTTGAGGTACGTATGTCTCCGCGTTTGCTGGCGATGGCGCTGGCACCCCTGCTCGGCCTGTTCATCATTGCCCTGGGCAATGGCTTCATGTCTTCCCTGACCACCCTGCGCCTGGACGCCGCCGGCGAATCGGCGACCACCATTGGCGTGGTGTCCTCGGCCTACTTCATCGGCCTGACCCTCGGCGCAATCGTCAACGACCGGTTGATCCTGCGCATCGGCCATATCCGCGCCTACAGCAGCTTCGCCGCGCTGATCGGCGCGACCATCCTGTTGCAGGGCCTGTTCTACGACACCACCTGGTGGTCGATCCTGCGCCTGCTCAACGGCTGGGCTGCGGTGGGGGTATTCCTGGTGATCGAAAGCTGGCTGCTGCTTGCCGGCGACGCCAAGATCCGTGGCCGCCTGCTGGCGCTGTACATGATCGCCTTCTATGGCGCCGGGGTGATCGCCCAGGCGGCCCTGGGCGAGATCACCAGTTGGGGCGAAACCGCGCCGTTCATGCTGGCCGGCATGCTCGCCACCCTGTCGGTGCTGCCGATCGTGATTCTGCCGCGGGTGTCACCGCTGCTCGACCAGGTCGAGCCGCTCAAGCCACGCCAGCTGCTGGGCGTGGCGCCTACCGGGTTGGTCGGTTGCTTCGGCTCCGGCGTGGCGATTGCCGGCATCTATGCCCTGCTGCCGTTGTACCTGCAGCGGGTCGGGCTGGACGTGGGCGAGGTCGGCGAAATGATGGCCTGGGTGATTCTCGGCGCCATGTTGCTGCAATACCCGGTGGGGCGCTGGTCCGACCGCAAGGACCGCCAGGATGTACTGATCGCCCTGGCGGCGATGTGCACCGTGCTGTCGCTGCTGATCGTGGTGCTGCCGGTGGACACCGTGCTGCTGCCCGCCCTGCTGTTCCTGCTCGGTGGCGGGGTGTTCGCGCTGTACCCGGTGGCGGTCAGCAGCGCTGCCGACCGCGCGCCGGCCGATGCCCTGGTGCCGATGATCCAGGGCCTGCTGCTAATCAACTCGCTGGGCTCGGCCATGGCGCCGCTGACCATTTCGCCGATGATGACCTCGTACGGCGAAGTCGGGCTGTTCTGGGCATTCGCCGCAATCAACCTGGCGATGGTCGGCTTCTTCCTCTGGCGCCGCGGCAAGCGTCCGAAACCTGAGCACCCGGCGCCGTTCACGGCGGCCACCACCTTCTCGCCAACCGGCGCCGAACTGCGGGTGACCGAGGACCTGATGCATGCCGCCCAGGAGCACCCGACGCTGGACGCGCTCAACAGCGCGGCTGCGCCTCATCAGGCACGCAGCGAAAGCCACTGATGCAACCGGGGCCGCCTGCGGCCCCTTGGTTTGCCGCCCGTCGCCCGGCGGGCACCCTGGCTGCGTTTGGGCGGCCGAATCCATGACAGTTCATCCGACAGGAGACTCACCATGGATCGCGTAAGCCCGCTCGCCCTGCTCTTCGCCGTTACGCTGGGCATCGCATCGACCAGCAGCTATGCAGCATCCGACCCTTACACCAGCCAGCCGCAGACCAACGAAAGCACTAAAGGTGATCAGCCCAGAGGCGCCACGGCCGGTGATGGCAGCAGTGTCAACAACCCCGGTGGCGGCAAGGGCAACGACAGCAGCGACACCGGTACCAACGCCGATGCGGCCGACGGTGCTGCCGGTGGTTCGAACAGTACCGGCGAGGCTACCGGCAGCGGTGCCGGACACACCGGCGGTACCGCCGAGGACCAGGACAGCCATTGATAGGCCTTGGCTACACTGCTGAACGACGCCCCTGCCCTGGAGACCTGGCATGAACCTCAGGTACTGGTTGCTGCTTGCCTTGCTGCCCACGGGGGCATTCGCCGCCTCGGTCAACTACAGCCCCGCCCTGGACATAAGTTCGGCGTCGTTCACCGACGGTGGGGTGATCGCGCTGCAGCAGGTGGGCGCGGACCCTGCCTGTGGCAGTGGCGAGGAAAAGTCACCGCAGGTGAGCTGGACCAACCTGCCGCAGGGCACCCGCTCGCTGGTACTGGTGATGTTCGACCCCGATGGTGGCAAGGGGCTGGGGGTGGTGCACTGGCTGGCCTACAACATCGACCCGGCGTCCGGTGGCCTGGAGGAAGGTGCTGGCGGCCAGAGCAGCCCGGTGGCCGCGCTGGGCCTCAACTCCCGTGGTGCCATGGCCTATCGCGGGCCTTGCCCACCGGCGGGCGACAATCCCCATCACTATGTACTGACCCTGATCGCCACTGATCTTGCCCCTGGCAGCCTGCCCGGGGAGCTGAACCATCGAGGGTTGCTGAAGGCGCTGCAGGGGCATGCACTGGGGGCGCAGAGCCTGGTGGGGCGTTACGGGCATTGATCTGACGCAGCCATCGCGGGGCAAACCCGCGACCACGGAGTGCGGGGGAGCGGGCTGGCCCCGCGGGGGCCCGCCCCCAACCGCCCAATCAGCGCC
>NZ_JBDJLM010000090.1:0-18962 GCF_039673365.1 Pseudomonas sp. TWI923
ACCTGGAAGACGTGCACTTCACCTACCGCAAGATCACCTGGACCCACGAAGTGTCCGGTACTTCCGGTTCCGACGACTGGCGCGCGCCGGTCGCAGGCTAAGCCTGGACCCACCGCAGCCCGCCGCGTTCGCGCAGCGGGCTGCGGTCGTTTTGCCACCGAATTTTCGCAACATGAGGGACAAGGATGTTTGCCGCCGCGAACCAGACCCACTTCAGCTTGCACATCGATGGCCTGGAGCATGACTTCCAGGTCCTCGCCTTCGACGGCACGGAAGCCATCAGCCAACCCTACGCCATCGACCTGGAGCTGGTCAGCGAGCACCCCTCGCTGAACCTGGAGAGCCTGCTGCACAAGCCCGCGTTCCTTCAGCTCGGCGACGATGGTCGAGGCCTGCATGGCCTGATCTACCGCGCCGCGCAAGGCGAGGCAGGCAAGCGCCTGACCCGCTACCAGGTCACGTTACGCCCGCAACTGGCGTACCTGGCCCACCGCATCAACCAGCGCATGTTCCAGCACAAGACCGTGCAGGCAATCATCGCCCAGGTGCTCGAGGAGCATGGCATCCTCGCCAACGCCTACCAATTCCAACTGGGCGCGACGTACCCCGAGCGCGAGTACTGCGTGCAGTACGACGAGTCCAACCTGCAATTCATCCAGCGGTTGTGTGAAGAAGAAGGCATCCACTACCACTTCCGCCACCGCGCCGACGGCCACCAACTGGTGTTCGGCGACGACCAGACCGTATTCCCCAAGCTGGCCCCGGTGGCCTACCAGCAGGATGCCGGGCTTGTTGCTGACACGCCGATGATCAAGCGCTTCGGCTTGCGCGTGGAAACCCGCACCAGCAGCGTCACCCGCCGCGATTACGACTTCAAGAAGCCGCTGATCCAGCTCGAAGGCGCCGCCGACAGCCTCGACGAACCGGCTCTGGAGGACTACGACTACCCCGGTCGCTTCCTCGACCGCCCACGCGGCAAGCACCTGGCCAACCGCGCCCTGGAACGCCACCGCAGCGACTACCAGCAGGCCAGCGGCGACAGCGACCAGCCCCTGCTCGCCAGCGGGCACTTCCTGACCCTGGGCAGCCACCCCAACGCCCAGTGGAACGACCTGTGGCTGCTCACCGACGTACGCCACCAGGGCCGCCAACCGCAGGTATTGGAAGAAGCCATCACCAGCGACGTCGATGCCAAGTACGACGGTTTCCAGCAGGGCTACCGCAACTTCTTCGTGGTGACCCCGTGGCAGCAACCGTTCCGCCCGCCGCTGCTGCATCCCAAGCCCAAGGTGCTGGGCACCCAGCGCGCCGTGGTCAGCGGCCCGGCCGGCGAAGAGATTTACTGCGACGAGTACGGCCGCATCAAGGTGCAGTTCTTCTGGGACCGCGAGGGCCGGGCCGACGACAAGTCCAGCGTGTGGATGCGCGTGGCCAGCAGTTGGGCCGGGCAGGGCATCGCCGGGCTGCAACTGCCGCGTATCGGCATGGAGGTGTTGGTCAGCTTCCTCGAAGGCGACCCCGACCAGCCCTTGGTGACCGGCTGCCTGTACCACGGCGTGAACATGCCGCACTACAAGCTGCCCGACCTGAAGACCCTGGCCACTATCAAGAGCAAGGAATACAAGGGCAGTCGCGGCAATGAACTGCGCATCGACGACACAACCAGCGAAATCAGCATCTCCCTGCGCAGTGACCACGGCGCCAGTGCGCTGAACCTCGGTTACCTCACTCACCCCAGACCGAGTGGCGGCGCCCCGCGTGGTGAAGGTTTCGAACTGCGCACCGACCGCCACGGCGCCATCCGCGCCGCCGGTGGCCTGTTGCTCACCACCGAGCCCCGCGCCAACGAAGCCAAGCACCACAAGGACTTGCCCGAAACCGCCGAACGCCTGGCCACCGCCAGCGACCAGCAGGACAGCCTGGCGGAACTTGCCAAGCAGATGCAGGCCCAGGAACCCGGCGACCAGGACACCGTGGCCAAGGACCTGCACAAGCAGCATCAGGGCATCCTCGGCAGCGGCCCCGGCGACCTGACGAAAAATGAGTTCGCCGAATTCACCCAACCGCACCTGGTGCTGTCGAGCCCCGCCGGTATCGCCCTGACCACCCCCGGCCCCAACCACCTCACCAGCGGCAGCCACCTGGCCCTGAGCAGCACCGGCCACACCAGCATGTCCGTCGGCAAGCGCCTGCTGGCCAGCGCCAGCCAGGGCATGCGTTTCTTCGTGCAGAGCCTGGGCTGGAAGCTGGTCACGGCCTCCGGCGACATCGACATCCGCGCCCTGAAGGACAGCATCAACCTGCTGGCCAAGCTCGACATCACCGCCAACGCCGACCGCATCCTGCTCAAGGCCAAGACCGAACTGGTGGTGCAGGGCGGCGGCAGCGCCACCACCTACAACGCCGGCGGCATCACCCACGTCACCAGCGCCAACTACACCGCCAAGGCCGCCCAGTTCGCCCATATCGGCGCGGCGAGCATGGCCGGCACCTTCCCCGAACCACCCAAGCCGGGCAAGGGCGCGCTGGAGCTGTTCAACCTGTACGCCAACACCAAAGGCATCAAGGCCGGCGACTACGAAGTTACCGATGCCCTGGGCACGGTGCTCAAGGGCACGCTGGACGGGCAGGGGTTCAAGGCCGTGTCCGGTGCCGCGCCGGGGCCCGCCTGGGTCAACTTCGGCCGCGATCCCTCGCCACCCTGGGCGCCGAGCAGCTACATCGGCGAGGTCGAGTGGCCGGTTCAGGCCCCAGACCCCAACAGCCTGTCGAGCCAGCTGGAGTCGCTGGTCGAGAAGCTGCCGCTGCCCAAGGGCGAGGGCGGCCTGTTCGACAAGGCCAAGCAACTGGCCGGCAGCGGCATGGACGCGGCCAAGAGCGGCATGAGCCTGCTCAAGACCGGCCAGGGCGCCATGCAGACCGCGCAACAGGTACAGGGCGCATTGAAAGGCGGCGTCGCCGGCCTGCCGCAGCTGGCCAGCACCGCCAGCTCGGCGCTGCCGGCCGCCTCCAGCGCCATGGCCAGCCTGCCAAGCCTGCCCAAGCTGCCAGCGATGCCCAAGCTCCCCGCTTTCAAGGCCCCGAGCCTGAACACCGTCACCGATCTTCTGCCAAGTGAACTGATGTCATGACCGCCGATACCTCTGAAAAATCACGTCCAGCCCAGGCGGCGGTCGTCCCTCTCGATCAGATCGGCATGGCCGACGTCAGCCGCGGCGCCGCCGTGTTCGACGCTTGGCTGCGCGAGATCAGCGGCGGTTACGTCAACCTCGAACGGCTCAAGGACACCGCCGAGGTGCTGCCGGTCATTGGCAACATCATCGCCCTGGTGGATGCCGTGGGCGATATCGTCAGCCTGGCCAGTGCCAAGGAACCCGACCCCTGGGATTGGGTGAGCCTGGGCATCAACCTGATCGGCGTGATCCCCGCCCCGCCGACCATGGCCGCCGCACGCAAAGGGCTGCGGCCGATGCTGACCCTGGCCCGCCAGGAGGGCAAGGAGATCCTCGGCGACGCGCTGGTCGAGATCATCGTCGGCCACCTCAACGCTGACCTGCTCGGTGAGCTGGACACCTTCCTGGTCGACGCCCAGGGCCAGCTCGACAGCATCCTCGGCGATGCCGCCAAGACCGGCGAGAGGCTGATCCTCAACACCGCCGATGCCATCGACGCCATCGTCCTCGGCAAGCTCGACAGCAAGGGCGACCTGGACAAGGCCACGCAGATGGCGCAGAAGGTCAGCGAGACCTGGAAGTCCGACCCGTCGGTGGCCTTCGAGAACGCCTTTGGCGCGCTGAGCAATGCCTACTCGGCCATGGGCAAGGGCGCAGCCAACACGCTGCTGAGCAACGCCGTGCCCACGTCGGTGCAAAACGACGTGCTCAAGAGCACCCAGCAGTTCCGCAAGCTCGCGCCGCAGATGAGCGGCAAGCTGATGAGCCTGGCCAACGCGGACAACAAGGACTCGATCAAGAGCCTGCTGGTGATGCTGCATGACAGCAGTACGAAGTGGCACCACCGCAATCCCAAGGCCATGCCTACGGTGGTCAAGCAGGACAAAGTCACCGAAGCCAAGCACCAGGGTTCCAAGGGCCGTACCGAGTCGATCACCAACCAGGGCCCGGCCACCAAGGCGGCCAATGACCAGAAGAACGAGGCCTGCACCAGTACCTGCAACCGCATCAACTTCGCCCTGGGCAGCGAGTCGCTGCACCATACCGACTTCAGCCTGCCTGGCCCGTTCCCGATCACCTGGACGCGTACCTACAACTCGCGCCTGGACAAGCTCGACGACGGGATCCTCGGCGCCCGCTGGATCACCGAGTTCACCACCTGCATCGACGTGCTCGACCAAGGCGTGGTGTTCCACGACATGGACGGTCGTAGCCATGAGTACCCGCTGCCCAAGCAAGGCAAGCCGCACCACGACGCGGTGGAGTACTTCACCCTGGTGCGTACCAGCGAGCAGCAGTTGGTGCTGCTGCGTGGCCTTACACGGCAGGAAACCTACGCCCGCCATGGCGACCGCTTCTACCTGACGCACATCAAGCTGCGCAGTGGCGCCGGCGCGATGTTGCACTACGAGCACCGCCACCACGACCGCCCGGTGCTGTCGGACATCAATACCTATCAGGACGACGACCCGAGCAAGGTGCACCTGCAACTGGGCACGCTGCTCGATGATCACGGCCACCTCCAGGGCCTGTGGCAGGTGGTCGATGGCAAGCCGCTGCGCCAGCTGTGCGCCTACCACTACGACGATCAGGGCGACCTGACCGCCGCCCAGGACGAGTACGGCGCCGCTTGGCGCTATCAGTATCAGCACCACTTGATCACCCGCTACACCGACCGTACTGACCGCGGCATCAACCTCGAATGGGACGGCAGCGGTCCAAAGGCCAAGGCCATCCACGAATGGGCCGACGACGGCAGTTTTGAGACCCGTCTGCAGTGGGACGAGCGCATCCGCCTCACCTATGTCACCGATGCCCACGGCCAGGAGACCTGGCACTACTACGACGCTGAGGGTTACACCTACCGGATCAAGCACCCGGACGGTAATTCCGAATGGCTGTTCCGTGACGTGCGCAAGAACGTCATTCGCCACGTCCACCCCGACGGCAGCCAGGACCGCTACGTCTACGATGACCGCAGCAACCGCCTCAAGCACATTCGTGCCGACCACAGCGTGGTGCACTTCGCCTACGACGATCAGGATCAACTGATCAAGATCAGCGACGCCGAGGGCGGGCAGTGGCTGCGCGACTACGACGAGCGCGGCAACCTGGTCGAGACCATAGACCCACTGGGCAACAAGACCGAGTTCGCCTACACCCCGGCCGGGCTGGTCAAGGCGATCAAGGACGCCATCGGCAACGAGAAGAAGCTCGCCTACAACGACGCCGGGCAGTTGCTCGAATACACCGACTGCTCGGGCAAGACCAGCCAGTGGACCTATGACGCCTTTGGTCAACTGAGCGAATTTGCCGATGCGGCGGGCAATAAGAGCGCCTATGAGTACAAGGCCGGCCACTTGGCCAAGGTCACTCATCCGGACAAGACCGAAGAGCGCTTCGAACGTGACGCCGAAGGCCGCCTGTTGGCCCATGTCGATGCCCTCGACCGCTGCACCACTTGGTCCTATACCGCTGCCGGCATGCTGGCTGAGCGGGTCGATGCGGCGGAACATACCCTGCGCTACCGCTGGGACAAGCTCGGTCGCTTGATCGGGTTGGAAAACGAAAACGAGAGCAAGGCCAATTTCCTCTACGACCCGGTTGGCCGATTACTGCAGGAGACCGGTTTTGACGGTCTGGTGACTCGTTACCAGTACGACCCGTACAGCGGTCGGCTGGCGAGCACTCAGGTAGGCCAGCGCCGCATCGACTTGCGTTTCGACCGCATGGGGCGGTTGGCTGAGCGTACCGCCAGCTTGGGTGACCAGAGCCAAGTCGAGACGTACGCCTACGATGGTAATGGCAAGCTGATCCAGGCCATCAACGCCGCCAGCAAGTTGCAATGGTTCTTTGACGAAGCGGGCAACCTGACCCGTGAGCACCAGCATTACCTGGCCACCGGCACGCCGATGGTTGCAGTGTGGCAACACGAGTACGACACACTCAACCAGCGTGTGTCGACTATTCGCCCGGATGGGCACAAGGTCAGTTGGCTGACCTATGGCAGCGGCCACCTGCTCGGCATGACCCTCGACCACCATGAGATGCTGGCCTACGAGCGCGATGATTTGCACCGCGAGGTGGTGCGTCATCAGGGCAACAAGTTGATGCAAACCCAAGCCTGGGACCCGGCCGGGCGTTTGCAGGAACAACTGCTGGGCAGTCACGACGGCCAGTCCACCTTGCTCAAGCGTCAGTACCGCTACGACGCTGCTGGGCAACTGACCAACATCCACGACACTCGTCGTGGTCAGTTGGAGTACCAATACGATCCAGTCGGTCGTTTGCTGCAAGCCACTAGCCGGCTGGGTGTGGAAACCTTCGCTTTCGACCCGGCGGGTAACCTGCTGGATCAGAAGGCCCAGGAGCTGAACCGCCCGCTGGAAGCGGATCCGCGTCGCAACAAGCTGATGGACAACCTGCTGCATGAATACGCCGGCACCCATTATCGCTATGACGAACGGGGCAACCTGATCCATCGGCTGCATAACGGTTCGCGCGCCCATTTCACCTGGGACCTGTTTGACCGGCTGGCCAGCTACAACGACGACAAGCTCAAGGTCGACTACAGCTACGACGCCTTGGGTCGACGCCTGCACAAGCATTCGGTCGCGCACTTCTGGGATAAGCCGGAAGCAGGGACAGGTTGGAACCAGTTGCAACGGGCCAAGCGGCAACGCGAACTTGGCTGTGGCTTCACCTTGTTCGGCTGGGACGGCGACACCCTGGCATGGGAAAGCTCGCCGCCGCGAGATGAAGGCGATACCGGGCGTACCGTGCACTATCTGTACGAACCGGGCAGCTTTGTGCCGGTCGCCCAAGCCCTGCGCAAGAGTCCGATCCGCCTTCACAAGCAACCGGACTGGAGTCAGCACGAGTATGACTTCGATCAGGATCCGCTGTGGCACACCGAGGTGAAGCCACAACCGTTCGACGCGATCGCCTGGTATCAGTGTGACCACCTCGGCACGCCGATGGAGCTGACAGACGAGCAGGGCAATATTGCTTGGGCAGGGCAGTACAAGGCGTGGGGGGAGGTGCGGGAGGAGCGTTCGGAGTGGGCTAAGCAGCATGGCCTGAGTAACCCGATCCGCTTCCAGGGGCAGTACCACGACCACGAGACCGCGCTGCATTACAACCGCTACCGATACTATGATTCCCAGGCTGGCAGGTTCATCAGTCAAGATCCGATCAAATATCATGGTGGCTTGCATTTATATGCTTATGCCCATAATACGACTGAGTGGGTTGACCCATTGGGGTTGGCCAAGCATAGTCCAGCTAGTGCATATTGCCAGCAAAAGAAAACCAAGATAGAAAATATAAAGAAGGATCTGGATAAACGCTGGAAAGAGTTGGAGTCTGATGAGCAAGGCCTTCCGGAGTATATTGGGCCAGGCGAAGCTTTATACCAAACGCGTCGTGGGCATCGTACTATTATCAACGCGCTTGACAGTCAGTTACGAGCTCGTGAGAAAGAATATGATGAGGACTGTGGTGAAAATGCAATTCAAACCAGATGTCCTTGTAAAGGATAACGGCACGTCGGTTTTCAAGAGGTTTCTATGACTGCAGCAACTGATGTGGCTTCCATTAAGTGTGAGCTTCTCAAAATATCAGGAAAGGGTGGGGCTAAAAAAATACTGGCTGAGGCGAAAAAGTTTGATGATTTGATTTCGCATTACGAGACTATTCCAGATGCCTGTTTTAGTCTTTGGCTCGATATTTTCTCTGATCCAGAACTTTATAATAAGCCGGGAATACATATATTTGTTCTTAATCTCCAGGTTTGCATGTATGCAATCTCTGAGAGTCAGAAGGAAAGTGCGTTACATGCCATAATGGCTAACTATGCTAATTATAGTAATTTAGAGACCTGCTGGCATGTGGGTGACTTAGTTGCTCGCTGCTATGAAACAGAGATAGCGTTTGATTTCTTTGAAAGTTTATTCTCCATTTCTACTGAGCAGGGACGAGAGGGCATTGCGCTTGGATTGGACATACTTGGGAGGCAGGATAAAAGCACTAAATCAAAGAAAATGATTGAGAAAATTCTCCGTGGTGATGGTTGAGTGCACTAAGGGTGCACCATGACTCACAGGATAGCCCGTCATGCGAAAATTTAAACTCAATGAGGTTTATAGGTTGGAGGATCTTATTGGTCTTGTAAGAAACAAGGCGGATAGGGGGTGCATTTATGCGGTATACAGTAAGATGGGTGTGGATGAGCTGGCTTTAGGGCAAGAAGTCTTTGCTGGTGATACCCCATCGTATGATGATGGCGAGAATGAGGTTTTACCGCAAAAAGTTCAAGATGCCGACTATGAGCTTTGCTATATGCGAGATAGCTTTCAAGATGTTATTGACTTGGCTGTCTCGCAAAATCCTAAAGTCAGTAATGAGGTTTTAGTGAGGTGTTTGAATCACTATGCTGATTACGATGATTTTTTGGATGTTGCTCCTTAAATGTTAGTGTTTGAGTAGCTGCTGCAAGAAACTGGCTTCGATGGCCTTGTAATACGATCCAGCCGGCCGCTTGCAGTAAGCCACGAGGCCTTTGAGCGTGGAAACCTTGCCTTCGACCCGGCAGGCAACCTGCTGGATCAAAAAACCAAGAGCTGGACCGCCCGCTGGAAGCGGATGCGTTGCAACAAGCTGATGGATAACATGCTGCGCGAGCACGCCGGCACCCATTACCGTTACGCCGAACGTGGCAAGCTGATCCACCGCTTGCACAACGGTGCACATGCCCACTTCACCTGGGGCTCGTGATGTAATGAAGAATTTAGGGGTGGAATGGTAATGAGCTTTGCTTGCGGTGAGATTGTCTGGCCTGAAAATGGTCGAGAGGCAAATATATTACTAAGAGACTTCATGCTCAAAGCCCTGAGGGTGATTGACTATAAGTTTCCTGAGGTTTTGCCGGATCCGTTGGGGTTAACTGATAAGTATGTTTCATGTGAAATCGGGCAGCTAGAATGTAAAGAGCTGGCCACAAAATGGAGGGGGCAAATTGCAGGCGCGGCAGGTGTTAGAGATTTGCATAGTAAAGATGCACTGAGCGCCCGTTTGGCTATGCTATTGCTTAGTATTGATGAGTCTGACGATCAAGAGATGATGTCAGAGAAATTAGGTTGGTTTATGGAGTTTCTTCAATGCGGTGGTGAGAACTACAAGCTGGCGAATGAAATTCTAGTAAAGCATTTCATCTGCTACGTAGAGAAGTGAACTTGCAGTAAAGTACTACAAAAGATGGGTGAGCATATTTTCGCTGCACTATAGTGGGGGAATAAGTTCGTCCATTTTTTGCGAGAATAACGTTGAAAGTGTTTAGCAATTGAAGGCAGTTGTAGGTGGAGGCACATCAACAACAACTCGCAACGACGGGAAGTCAATGCCGTATTGCAAATCTTGTGGTCGTGTGATGAGGAACTTGTTGCTAGAGATGGGGCTGTATCATGCTCGGAACAGTAGATCAGTTGATGGTTGATAGGTTTGAAGAGGACTTTTTAAATTCTGGCCTTGCCACTTATGACCTTTCTTCCTGTTTGGCCGGCTACTTGAAAGGCTTATTGGGTTCGGGGGAGGTTGGTCTTGATTGTGACGCTAATAGTAAAATTGTCGAGTTTTTAGATTCTGCAGAAAAGAGAGAGTGGCCTGCGACTGAAACTCCGGAGAAAGAAATGGCCAGGAAGTACTTTTGGTCGAAAGTCCACTCGTATAAAGGTGTGGACGATGCTTTGTCATCTTTCGCTAGGTGCTGTGTTTTTTGTGCGAATAATGATGAAGATTGGGTGGGCCACTTACTAGGTGAAGATACGCCTTTTCTTCTATATGCTGACGAACTGGAAAGAATGCGGAGTGGGAAAACGGAAGAATTGGTGGCGTATTTTAGAGAGTTTTTAAGTTTGCCAGAAAAGTGAAGCTGATGGGAAGGATGGATTTATCTTTTGTTCTAAAGTAAAGAAAATAAATCCGTCCCCTCTTCTAAGTTGTGGAGGGGTTGGAGAGCAGTCGTCTCATAATGGCGTCAGGTCTATAGGCAATCCTAGGGCGGGCTCTGTTGATGGTGTAGGTGATCACTATTGCTTCAACTGTCGGAACAGGAAATAATGAGTTTCGTTCGGTTTGTGAATCCGCAGGCATTAACAGTCATTTATGATGAGGTTCCTTCTTTTGTTGGTGCTGAAGTGCTGGAAGTTATATTTAAGCAGGACGGGCCATCGATTTTTGTTAGATTCATGACGAAGGAAAAGCCTCTGAGAAAACCTTCTAGGTGGCCGAGTCTATATGATGTTGTGCATATGCAAATTTCATTTGGTGCGGTGGAGGGTTTAAGTTTTTCAAAGTGGGGAAGGGATAATGTTGTTCTAGAGGCGTCGGGCTTCCTTATGGATGGTAGGGAAGGATTGGCGTTTAACTTCGAAAATCACTGCCGGCTAGAGTTTTCGTACGATTGGGCTCGTGTGGAGAGTATCAATTATGGCCTCATTGGAAAACCATAACATTGTCCAAATGGGGGGCAGAATGGCAAATTTACCCCCCCCGCTTCTCGCTGTAGAGATTCGGTTTATATCTTCGGGATTGAGTCCTGAAATTCGCTATGGGTGTCCGATCAGGTGAGCACAAGCCGTTTGGCCCGTGCTGAAATAGCCCTCTGCTAAACTGCCTACAACTAGCCGATACTCCATGAGTCAGATTAAGCCTTCCGATCTCGGGTGGGTCGGCATGTACCTTGACCATACAAATCTACCCACATCCAAGGGAGAGGATTTGGCACATGTAATATTGCTTTGGAAGGGGCGTCTTGCAGTTTCAGTGCTGGGAATGGTGGTTATGTGTCGAAAGAGGAAGCTATGGGGTGCTTCGTGGAAAGTAAAGAGAGCTCCTGTGTTATCAAGGTGTTTGTTTCGAAAAGAAAAGGCCCAGTATATGAAGAACTTCCTGCTCTTCGAAAAGGCGAGCATGTCTATGAACTCTTGTCATCTCCTGGGCTCGCCCTTAACCTTGCAAAGGGGGACCTGATTAATATTGAAAATCCAAGCTCCCCTGCTGTGGTGATAAGAAGAGGGGGTAATTTCTGCATTAATTTGTATGCGGAGCATATTGATGCGGACACGATTTCAAGGCTTGAGGCTGAAGTGAATAATTCGCTGGGTGGTACGCTTGATGGCGTATATCGAGGGAATTTGGCGTTTAGTGTTCCAGCGAGAAGTGGGCGGGATAAAATTAGGGAGGTGTTTAATAAGTTCAAGGAGGAGACAGGCATAGAGTGGTACTATTCGAATATATATAAGAATTTCAATGATCTTGATGATGATACGTTATTGGACTGGTGGCTAGATAGTTAGGCTCATTGCTTTGTGGGGGTGGCGGGCGCGACTAGTTTGACGGCTGTTAAGAGTTTCTTGTGCGAAAAATTTCGTATGGCAACTGCTTTGTTCAGCTGTAATCGCCATGTCACCAAGAGCCTGCGCATTACGGCCGGTTGGTTAGCTAAAGGGACGATAAACTCAAGATCGATTACAGCTACAGCGTCCTAGGGCTCCGTCCGCAAACCATTCGAAAGCACACTTCCGGGGCAGGCCCAAGGCCGATAACCGGTGGAGCCAGTAGAGTATGAGAAACGCTATTTTCTGAGCTTGGAGAGTGTCTAGGAAACCAGGGGCGATTCAGGAGAGCGATCGGAGCTAGCTAGCCGGCATAGATTTTTGACCGTTGGTCATGTACCTCCGTCCTCAATCACGATTGTTCGACCTTAGGAAGTCAGTATATGAATGATCAGTTGATCAAAATCTTTATCGAGAAGTGGCTGGAATTCGATCTCCAATTGCGTGAGAAACGTGGCTTAAATGACGCACTGCATCAGGAACTGATGGGTTTATTGAAGCAAATCAAGGAAAGGCTGGATAACCAGAACGCCATTCCCAAGAACCTTGCTGAGATCTTTTTAGACATGTGGGGTGCGATGACCAGCAGCGCCGATCTGTATGATAGTGATGAACGAGACGAAATCTACCAAGCAGCCGATCATTTGACCGACTGTGCCAGGGACATCTGTGCCGAGTGATCAGAGGCGAGCCCAAGCATATTTGGCGCGTGCATCGCCCAACGCAATTGCCAGGGAGCCGGCACGCCGACGCCCTGGCACAGCACCACTCAGTGCTTCATCCCCAACTCGGCATCATCCATCAGCGCCTTGGCCAGCGCGCTCAGGTAGTACGACGCCCAAAGCAGTTGGGGTTTCTCTTCCATGATCCCGGCGATGGTCAGGTCGCGTACGCAGCCCATCAGTTCCGAAGCCTGGTCACGGGCGTGCTGGCAGGGGATGCCGGGTTCGATGCAGAACAGCGGGGCGGTCATGCCTTCGCCTTGGTAGAACTTGGTCTTGCCCGCAGTGGTGCGGGGCGTGGTGTCGTCTGTGTTCATTGCTCACTCTCCCTGAAATGATCGGTGCCTGGGCGGGCGCTATCGCGGGTCAAGCCCGCTCCCACGGATGCAGGCATAACCCTGCGTGCTGGGGGTGGCGTGGGAGCGGATTTCACCCGCGATAGCGCCCGCCCAGGCGACACATGACCAACGGCCTAGTGGAACGCCCGGGGCTCCATCTGCGGCATCTGCACCTGAATCAGTGCCGACTCAAGCAGCACCCGCAGCGCCTCGATCTCATGCATCAACGCCATGATCAGAATCGACGCGGGTGACTTGGACTGCTGGACCGAAATGGCCTGATGCGCAACAGCCTGTGCGCACAGGGCGTACTCGGTGCACTGGATCAGGGTGTCTTCAAGGGAATGATGATTGTGGGGTGGATCTGGGACGATCTTTAGCATGGTTACAGTCCTGTTCGGGAAATAAGGACCACCACCGCAAGCTGTCAAACAAGAAGGTGGCAGCTGTACATGGGTTGACAGACCGGTGAACAGAACCAGAAACCGGCGCACACGGAGGTGCCCCACGCACAGCCGCCATAAAAGCAAAGCCATGCGGTTTGTTCAGGGCGGCCTGTCAAAGCCGATCACTGTTTTCGCAGCGACCGCCCGAGACTAGAGGCCAACCCAGACCACCGCAATGGCTTGAAAGGACCTGGCAGTATGTTTGGGAAATGGACTACAGGAAAGGTGCTTAATCTGATTCTTCCCATTCACATTTACCGCCCACCACCCCGTAAAAAGTCGCCTGGCCGTGGGAGCCTTCGCCTTAGAACCTGTCGATACCCACCCTCGCCACCGCCTGCCTATCGCCACAATAGCGAACGGTGGTTGTTCTAAAACCTGCGAAGTAGGACAATTATCGGCTTCACGTCCCAACCAGCGACCTTGCATGGCCTTTCTTGCACTTGGTATCAACCATAAGACTGCCTCGGTAGACGTACGCGAGCGCGTGGCGTTTACCCCAGAGCAGCTGGTGGATGCCCTGCAGCAGCTCTGCCGACTGACCGCCAGCCGCGAGGCGGCGATCCTGTCCACCTGCAACCGCAGCGAACTCTATATAGAGCAAGACCAGCTCGGCGCCGACGCGGTGCTGCAATGGCTGGCCGACTATCACCAGCTGAGCCTCGATGAACTGCGCGCCAGCGCTTATGTGCACGAAGAGCACGACGCGGTGCGGCACATGATGCGGGTGGCTTCGGGCCTCGACTCGCTGGTGCTGGGCGAACCGCAGATCCTCGGCCAGATGAAGTCGGCCTACGCCGTGGCCCGGGAGGCCGGCACCGTCGGCCCGCTGCTCGGGCGGCTGTTCCAGGCCACCTTCAGCGCCGCCAAGCAGGTGCGCACCGACACCGCCATCGGCGAGAACCCGGTGTCGGTGGCCTTTGCCGCGGTCAGCCTGGCCAAGCAGATCTTCTCCGACCTGGGGCGCAGCCAGGCGCTGCTGATCGGTGCTGGCGAAACCATCACCCTGGTCGCCCGCCACCTGCACGAGCAGGGCGTGCGCCGCATCGTCGTGGCCAACCGCACCCTCGAACGCGCCAGCATGCTGGCCGAACAGTTCGGCGCCCACGCCGTGCTGCTGGCGGATATCCCGCAGGAGCTGGCCAACAGCGACATCGTCATCAGCTCCACCGCCAGCCAGTTGCCGATCCTGGGCAAGGGGGCGGTGGAAAGCGCGCTGAAGCAGCGCCGGCACAAGCCGATCTTCATGGTCGACATCGCGGTGCCGCGTGACATCGAGCCGCAGGTCGGCGACCTGGATGACGTCTACCTCTACACCGTCGACGACCTGCACGATGTGGTCGCAGAAAACCTCAAGAGCCGCCAGGGCGCGGCCCAGGCCGCCGAAGAGCTGGTGTCGGCCGGTGCCGACGATTTCATGGTGCGCCTGCGCGAGCTGGCCGCGGTGGATGTGCTCAAGGCCTATCGCCAACAAAGCGAGCGCCTGCGCGACGAAGAGCTGCAAAAGGCCCAGCGCCTGCTGGCCAACGGCGGCAACCCCGAAGAAGTACTGGCGCAACTGGCCCGGGGGCTGACCAACAAACTCCTGCACGCGCCCAGCGTGCAACTGAAAAAGCTCTCTGCCGAAGGCCGCCTCGATGCACTGGCCATGGCCCAGGAACTCTTCGCCCTCCATGAGGGCTCGACGGACAAAACCCCGCAATGAAAGCGTCGCTGCTGAACAAACTGGACACGCTCCAGGACCGCTTCGAGGAACTCACCGCGCTGCTGGGTGATGCCGAAGTCATTTCCGACCAGACTCGCTTCCGTGCCTATTCCCGCGAATACGCCGAAGTCGAGCCGGTGATCGCCGCCTATAAAGAGTGGCGCAAGGTCCAGGATGACCTCGAAGGCGCCCAGGCGCTGCTCAAGGACGCCGACCCCGACCTGCGCGAAATGGCCGTCGAGGAAGTGCGTGAGGCCAAGGAGCAGCTGGTGGGCCTTGAGTCGAACCTGCAGCGCATGCTGCTGCCCAAGGACCCCAACGACGGGCGCAACGTGTTCCTGGAAATCCGCGCCGGCACCGGCGGTGACGAGGCGGCGATCTTCTCCGGCGACCTGTTCCGCATGTACTCGCGCTATGCCGAGAAACGCGGCTGGCGCCTGGAGATTCTCTCCGAGAACGAAGGCGAGCACGGCGGCTACAAAGAGATCATCGCCCGGGTCGAAGGCGACAGCGTGTACGGCAAGCTGAAGTTCGAGTCCGGCGCCCACCGCGTGCAGCGTGTGCCCGAGACCGAGTCGCAAGGCCGCATCCACACCTCGGCCTGCACCGTGGCCGTGCTGCCTGAGCCCGACGAACAGGTGGCGATCGAGATCAACCCGGCCGACCTGCGCGTGGACACCTACCGTGCCTCTGGCGCCGGCGGCCAGCACGTCAACAAGACCGACTCGGCGATCCGTATCACCCACTTGCCGACCGGCATCGTGGTCGAATGCCAGGAAGAGCGTTCGCAGCACAAGAACCGTGCGCGGGCGATGTCCTGGCTGTCGGCCAAGCTCAACGACATGCAGACCAGCGCCGCGCAGAACGCCATTGCCAGCGAGCGCAAGCTGCTGGTGGGTTCGGGCGACCGTTCCGAGCGTATCCGCACCTACAATTATCCACAGGGCCGGGTGACCGACCATCGCATCAACCTCACCCTCTACTCCCTCGACGATATCCTCGCCGGCGGTGTGGACGCGGTGATCGAGCCGCTGCTGGCTGAGTATCAGGCCGATCAGCTGGCCGCCCTGGGGGATTGATGACCATCATTGCCAGCCTGCTGCGCAACGCGCAGTTGCCGGAGTCGCCCACCGAGCGCCTGGACGCCGAGCTGCTTTTGGCCGCGGCCCTGGGCAAGTCGCGCAGCTACCTGCACACCTGGCCCGAGCGCATCGTCAGCAGCGAGGCCGCCGAGGCGTTCGCCGGCTTCATCGAGCGCCGTCGCGCGGGTGAGCCGGTGGCCTACATCCTGGGCCAGCAAGGCTTCTGGAAGCTCGACCTGGAAGTGGCGCCGCACACCCTGATCCCACGCCCGGACACCGAGCTGTTGGTGGAGACCGCCCTTGAGCTGGTCCCGGCCACGCCTGCCCGGGTGCTGGACCTGGGCACCGGCACCGGCGCCATCGCCCTGGCCCTGGCCAGCGAGTGCCCGGCCTGGCAGGTGACGGCGGTGGACCGTGTCGACGAAGCCGTGGCGCTGGCCGAGCGCAACCGTCAGCGCCTGGGCCTGGGCAATGCGCAGATTCGCGCCAGCCATTGGTTCGATGCACTGGCCGGTGAGCGCTTCGACCTGATCCTCAGCAACCCCCCCTACATTCGCGCCGCCGACCCGCACCTGGTTGCCGGCGATGTGCGTTTCGAGCCCAGCAGTGCCCTGGTTGCCGGCGAAGATGGCCTGGACGACCTGCGGGTGATCGTCGCCCAGGCGCCGCAGCACTTGCTGCCCGGCGGCTGGCTGCTGCTCGAACATGGCTACGACCAGGCCCCGGCGGTGCGCGAACTGCTGGCGGCCAGCGGCTTCATCGATGTCGCCAGCCGTGTCGACCTGGGCGGCCACGAGCGCATCAGCCTGGGGCGCCTGCCATGCTGAGCGACCTGGAGCTGTTGCGTTACAGCCGGCAGATCCTGCTGTCGCAAGTGGACATCGATGGCCAGCTGCGCCTGAAGCACGGCAAGGCGCTGGTGATCGGCCTTGGCGGCCTGGGCTCGCCGGTGGCGCTGTACCTGGCCGCTGCTGGCGTTGGCCAATTGCACCTGGCCGATTTCGACACCGTCGACCTCACCAACCTGCAGCGCCAGGTCATCCACGACAGCGACAGTGTCGGCATGAGCAAGGTGGATTCGGCGATCAAGCGCCTGCAGGCGATCAACCCGGAAATCACCCTGGTCGCCCATCGCCAGGCGCTGGATGAAGATTCGCTGGCCGCCGCGGTGGCGGCGGTGGACGTGGTGCTGGACTGCTCCGACAACTTCGGCACCCGGGAGGCCGTCAATGCCGCCTGTGTCGCGGCCGGCAAGCCGTTGGTCAGCGGTGCGGCGATCCGCCTCGAAGGCCAGTTGTCGGTGTTCGATACGCGGCGCGACAACAGCCCCTGCTACCACTGCCTGTACGGCCATGGCAGCGAGGCCGAGCTGACCTGCAGCGAAGCCGGTGTGCTGGGCCCGTTGGTTGGGTTGGTCGGCAGCCTGCAAGCACTGGAAGCCCTGAAATTGCTGGCGGGCTTCGGTGAGCCGCTGGTGGGGCGCCTGCTATTGATCGATGCGCTGGGCACCCGCATGCGCGAACTGCGGGTCAAGCGCGACCCAGCCTGCGCCGTGTGCGCTACCCGCCATGGCTGAAGGGCTGGCGCCGGTCGGCGTGATGGATTCGGGGGTCGGCGGTTTGTCGGTGCTCGCCGAAATCCAGCGCCTGTTGCCCAATGAATCGCTGCTGTATGTGGCCGACAGCGGCCACGTCCCCTATGGCGAAAAGTCCCCCGACTACATTCGCCAGCGCCTGCGTCATATCGCGGGGTTTTTCCGCGAGCAGGGCGCCAAGGCGATGGTCCTGGCCTGCAATACCGCTACCGTGGCGGCAGTCGCCGACCTGCGCGAGCTGTACCCCGACTGGCCGCTGGTGGGCATGGAGCCGGCGGTCAAGCCGGCGGCGGCGGCAACCCGCTCTGGCGTGGTTGGCGTGCTGGCCACCACCGGCACGCTGCAAAGCGCCAAGTTCGCCGCCTTGCTCGACCGTTTCGCCAGCGATGTGCAGGTGATCACCCGGCCTTGCCCGGGGTTGGTGGAGTGCATCGAGGCCGGCGACTTGGCCAGCCCGGTCTTGCGCCAATTGCTGGCGGGCTATGTGCAGCCGTTGCTCGAGGCGGGCTGCGACACCTTGATCCTGGGCTGCACCCACTACCCCTTCCTGCGCCCGCTGCTGGCGCAGATGGTCCCGGCAGACGTGGCGATCATCGACACCGGTGCCGCCGTGGCACGCCAGCTCCAGCGCCTGCTGGCGGTGCGCGGCTTGCTCGCCGAGGGGCCGGCGCAGCCCACCCGGTTCTGGAGCAGCGCCGACCCGGCCACCCTGAAAAAAATCCTGCCGTTGCTGTGGCATAAGTCTGACTGCGTGCAAAGCTTCCCTTTATAAAAAGTGTGAAGGGCGTCAATCGCCGTTGGAACTATCGTTTCGCCGTCGATTTCTACCGCTCTGCCTGCATGGCGGGCAAACACAGCAAACACCATCAGGAAGTAGGGGGTGCGCATGCGCAAACTGGGCGTCTTGGCGGCTGTTGCCGCCGTTTCTCTGGGGCAGGCAGTGGCTGTGCAGGCTGCTGACATTTCGTTTTCGGTGGGGCAGACGGGGGACTCGACCTGGGTCTATCGGCTGGGCTTGCAGTCGAACTGGGACGCCAGCTGGTGGCAAACCGGGGTCGGGCGCCTGACGGGGTACTGGGATGGCGCCTACAGCTATTGGCAGGGTGACAAGACCGCCAGCAACCACAGCCTGTCGTTCGCGCCGGTGTTCGTCTATGAGTTCGCGGGCGAGTCGGTCAAGCCCTACATCGAGGCGGGGATTGGTGTAGCGGCATTCTCCAGCACCGAACTGGAAGACAATCGGTTGGGTTCGTCATTCCAGTTCGAGGACCGTGTCGGCTTTGGCCTGCGCTTCGCGGGCGGGCATGAGCTGGGCATTCGCGCCACCCACTATTCCAATGCCGGGTTCAAGCAGCCCAACGACGGGGTGGAAAGTTACGCCCTGCATTACCGCATGCCGTTGTAGAACTGAGCCCTGCTTCCAGCGTTGGGGCCGCTGCGCGCCCCTTTCGCGGCACAAGGCCGCTCCTACAGGGGAACGCGATCTCCTGTAGGAGCGGCCTTGTGTCG
>NZ_JBDJLM010000091.1:0-18478 GCF_039673365.1 Pseudomonas sp. TWI923
GCACAAGGCCGCTCCTACAGGGGACCGCGATCTCCTGTAGGAGCGGCCTTGTGTCGCGAAAGGGCTGCGCAGCGGCCCCAGTATTCTCGAGCCAGGAATAGTTTGATATGGCTCATTGGTGAAGCTGTTCAGCTCGGCAACGGCCAGAGGCTGTTCAGGCTCAGCGCCTCAAGCACCAGTTCAGGTTGGCGCTGCTCCAGGCGTGCCAGCAATTCGTTGGCGGCGGTCTGTGCGGTCCAGAACTCCGGGATGGCCTGGGCCAGTGTGACCGGGGTTTTCAACGACTGCGGCGCGACGACCGTCAGGTCCACGCCCAACGTCTTCAGGGTTGCGCGTTGGTTGCGCAGCCACCTTGGCAGGCTGTTGAGGCCGCTGGGGGGTTGGTTCGGCTCGTACAGCTGCGACGCCGAATAGCGGCTCAAAATCACCATCACCTGCGGTTTGTCACCCTTGGCCAGCAAGGGCAGCGCCGCCGCCAGGCAGTGCTCGGCAGCACGCAGGTTGCTGGCGACGATCATCTCGAACAGGTCGGTGCTCGCCACGTCGTCGGCCAGGTAGTCGCAGCTGCCGGCGTTGATGATCAAGGTGTCGAGCGCACCCCACCGCGCCTGCAGCTGCTGGCTGGCGATATCGGCCTGGCCAACCTCCTGCAACTGGCCGGGAAGGCAAAGCACCTGTTCGCTCAATGCTTGGAGCTGCTCGCAGTCCCTGCTGCTTGCGGCGACCCGTTGCCCCAGGTCGAGCAATCGTTCCACCAGGGCCAGACCAAGTCCGTTGGTGGCCCCCGTTACCCAAAAACTACGCGTAGTACTCAAATGGTTTCCCTCTGATCCTGCCAGGTGGACAAACCTTTGAAGGCGTCCAATGCACGCTGGCGACTGCTTCCGAGATCGACGATAGGACTGGTGTAGTAATTTGTAGCAAACAGATCGGCGGATTTCACCGGGTAATGAATGTATTTATCATCCCTCTGCCGCAGCTCTGGTAACCAGTGGCGTATGAAAACGCCTTTGGAATCGAAACGTTGCGACTGAGTGACCGGGTTGAAGATGCGAAAGTAAGGCACTGCATCCGTGCCCGTAGACGCACTCCACTGCCAGCCGCCGTTGTTGGCGGCCAGGTCGCCGTCGATCAGGTGGCGCATGAAATGGCGTTCCCCCTCGCGCCAGTCGATCAGCAGGTTCTTGCTGAGGAACATGGCCACGATCATGCGCAGGCGGTTGTGCATCCAGCCGGTGTGCAGCAGCTGGCGCATGGCGGCATCGATGATCGGGAAACCGGTGCGGCCTTCTTTCCAGGCTTGCAGGTCCTCAGGTGCGTTGCGCCAGGGCAGGGCCTCGGTGTGGGCACGGAAGGCGCGGTGCCGGGACACCTGTGGATAACCCACCAGGATGTGTTTGTAGAACTCCCGCCAGAGCAGTTCGTTGACCCAGGTCTGCACGCCGGCATTGCCGCTGTCGAACTCACCCTGGTTGCTGGCCAGGGCGGCATGCAGGCACTGGCGCGGCGAGATCACCCCCGCGGCCAGGTAGGGCGAAAGTTGGCTGGTGCCGGCCACGGCAGGCAGGTCGCGCTGTTGTGGGTAGTCCTCGACACATTCGTCGAGGAAGCGCGCCAGGCGCTGGTGCGCCTCGTCCTCGCCGGCCGGCCAGTGCTCGCGCAGGGCAGTGGGTGTGCCGTCGAAGCCTTCGATGTGCGCAGGGATGGGGTCGCTGGCGATGTCCACGGCGTGCTGGGGCTGAACACGCGGGGCGCGGGCGGGCAGGCTACGGTGCAGGTGCTCCAGGCAAACCCGTTTGAACTGGCTGAACACCTGGAAGTAGTGGCCGCTGCGGGTGAGCACGCTGCCGGGCTTGAACAGCAACTGGTCGAGATGGCCATGGGCCCCGATCCCGGCCTGTTCCAGCAGCCGTGCGGTGGTTTGGTCGCGCCGGGCTTCGTTGACGCCGTACTCGTCGTTCCAGTGCACGGCCTCGATGTTGTATCGGCGGCACACTTCGAGCACCGCTTCGGGCACCTCGGCCCAGCTGTCGGCATGGCGGATCAGCAGCGGGATGTTCAGGGCTTGCAGCGACTGGCCCAGCTGGCGCAAGTTGCGCAGCCAGAAGTCGACCTTGCAGGCGGCGTCGTCGTGGCTTTGCCACTGCCCGGGGCTGGCGATCCACAGGGCCACGGTTGGGCCGCGCTGGAAGGCGGCCGAGAGGGCGGTGTTGTCGTCGATGCGCAGGTCGCTGCGCAGCCAGATCAATTGCATGGGTTTAGCGGCCTGTTGAGTGTTGAAGGCGGTGCAAGGCGGCCTGTGGGCTGTCGAACAGCTGCAGGCCGGGCAGGCCCAGGGCATGCAGTTCGGCCTGATGCAGGCTGATGCTGCGGCCGCCCAGGAGTTTTGCGCTGTTTACGTCCTGCAGGGTGCGGCCGAGGGCGGCGAGGTCCGGGCGCCGGCCGAGGTAGAGCAGCAGCGCGCGTGGCTGCAGCAGCTCGACGGCTTGGCGCAATTGGCGGGGTTCCACCGGCCATTCGAGGATCTCCAGCGGCTGGCCACTGCTGCTGAGCAGCCAGGCGCAGAGCCAGAATTCGGCATCGAAGGGGGTGTCGTCGGTGCGTGCCAGCAGTACGCAAGCCCCCGCCAGGGAATGGCTGTCGTGGTACACCCGGGCGCCCAGCTTGCTGCGCAGCCAGGTGTTGAAGAACGCCTGCTCCAGGCCCGCGTCGAAGTGCGTTTGCCAGCGCAGGGCAAGCGCGTCGAGCAGCGGCAGCAACAGGCGTTCGCACACCGTGACGGCCGGGTACAGGGCCATGGCCTGATTCAGCAGTTGGTCGAGTGGGCGTTGCGCCAGATGGGCGATGGCCTCGATCAGTTGCTCGATGCGCTCACCCCATTCGCCCTCGACCGGGGTGCTGGCGTCCGCCGCGTTGTCCAGCAGTGCGCGCACCTGGCTTACCGCCGCGCCGCGTTCGAGCCAGCGCAGCACTGCCTGGACGCGCTGCACCTGGTCCTGTGGATAAAGGCGGTGGCCCTTGGCTGTGCGTTGCGGCTTTATCAACCCGTAACGGCGCTCCCAGGCGCGCAGGGTGACCGGGTTGACGCCGGTCAGCCGGGCGACTTCGCCAATCGGCAGCAGGGTTTCAGATGGCATTGCGCAGCCCGAGGCGTTCAGGGTGGGGTTGCAGGTAGGCCTGCTGCAAAAGGTAGGGGTCGGGGTGGCAACGCAGGTGGTGTTTGAGCAGGGTCAAGGGCACCACCAGCGGTACCACGCCTTGCTGGTACTGGCCGATGATCTGCTGCAGCTCGGCCTTGTCGGCCTGGTCGAGGTCGTTACGCAGGTAACCGCTCAGGTGCTGCAGCACGTTGCCATGGGTGCCGCGGCTGGCACAGCGGCGCAGGGCCTGCATCAGCTGGCTGAAATAAGCGCGGCCGAATTGTTCGGGGTCGTGGTCGCGGGTCATGCTGCCCAGCAGCTTGCCCAGGCTTCGATACGCCTGCGGGTTATGGGCCATCAACAGGTACTTGTAGCGGGCGTGGAAGCGGATCAGCGCGCCACGGCTGAGGCCGCCCTGCAGCACCTGCTGCCAGTCGGCGTAGGCATACACGCGGCTGATGAAGTTTTCGCGAAGCACTGGGTCGTGCAGGCGGCCTTCTTCTTCCACCGGCAGGTCCGGGCGGCTGGCGCAGAAGGCGGCGGCGTAGGCGCCACGCCCGCCCTGGCTGGCCGGGTAGCCGTTCTCCTGGTACACCTTGACCCGCTCAAGCCCGCAGGAAGGCGATTTCTGCATGAAGATGTAGCCGCAGATATCGTCGAGTTCGCTGGCCATCTGTTGGCCGTAGGCGCGCAGCGGGCCGGAAAAATCGGTGCTGCTGTCGCGGGTGCCGGTTACGGCAGGGTGCTCCGGGTCGCCGACCAGGCGGATCGGCTCGCGAGGCACGCCCAGGCCGATGGCGACTTCCGGGCACACGGTCACCCATTCGAAGTGCTCATCGAGCAGCTCATGGCACAGGTCGGAGTGCTTGTGCCCGGCGTTGTAGCGCACGTTGAGGCCGGTGAGGCAGGCGCTGATGGCCAGGCGTGGCTTACCGCTCGGGGAGGGAAGGTTCATGGCGTGCTCCGGAAGTACTTGTACAGGCAGCAGGGTTTGTACAAGGCAATTCCAGCACATTTGAAAACTTATACAAGAATTATTTCTTGTATAGATTTTCTGTCCGGTTATTCCAGGTGTTCCAACAGCCGCCGAGCCGCCTCCTGGCCACTGAGCCAGGCGCCTTCGACACGCCCGGACAGGCACCAGTCGCCACAGGCATACAGGCCCAGGTCGGCATCGGCCAGGGCGCCCCATTCATGGTTCACGGCTGGCCGGGCATACAGCCAGCGGTGGGCGAGGGCGAAGGTCGGCGCAGGCACCACGCAACCGACCAGCTCGGCGAATTCGCCCCACAGCTGTTCGATCACGTCTTCCTTGGGCAGGTCGATATGCTGCTTGCTCCAGCTGGAGGTGGCGTGCAGCACCCAGGTGTCGAGGTGCGCTTCACGCCCGGGCTTGCTGCGGTTGCGCGCCAGCCAGTCGAGCGGGTTGTCTTGTACGAAGCAGCCTTGCATGGAGGTATCGAGCGGGGTTTCGAAGCCCAGGGCGATCGCCCAGGTCGGCTCCATCTGCACGCCGGCAGCGACTGCGGCAAGCTTTGGCGTGGCGGTCAGCAGTTGCGTTGCCTGCGGCGCCGGCACGGCGATGACTACCCGGCTGAACGGGCCGTGGCTGCAGCCTTCGGTGTCCTGCAGGTGCCAGTAGTGCTTGCCGCGGAACACCTCGGCGATGCGGCAGCCGAAGTTGACCGTGACGTCCTTGAGCAAGCCGCGGGTGATGGCGCTCATGCGCGGTACGCCGACCCAGCGGGTCTGTTCGTCGGGGGAGGGGGTGAGTTCGCCATCGCGGTAGTTGTACAACTGTGGCTTCCACTGTTCGGCCCAGCCGCTGGCGACCCAGTGTTGCACCTGCTCGACGAAACGCCGGTCGCGGGCGGTGAAGTATTGGGCGCCGAGGTCGAGCGCACCGGCCTCGCTGCGCTTGCTGGCCATGCGTCCGCCGCTGCCGTGGCCTTTGTCGAACAGATGGACGGTGTGCCCGGCTTTCTGCAAGGCCTGGGCGGCGGACAAACCGGCGATGCCGGCACCGATGATGGCAATAGGTACTGTCATGATGGCCTCTTCGAACCTCGCTGTTCGCAGCCTACGCTGCCAGGCAAACCTGTACAATACGCAATGTTTGTATAAGGTTATTCCGCTCGATAGGGCAGCTTGGCCTATGTTTATCCGAGAGCGTTCGGTCAAAAAAGTGCCTTGATCTTAAAAATAGACCACGGCCGCCAACTCTGAGGACACAGTCATGCATATATTGCTGACCGGCGGTACCGGCCTCATCGGCCAGCACCTTTGCCAGCTGTGGCGAGGGCAGGGTCACCGCCTGACCGTGTGGAGCCGTACCCCCGCGCAGGTGCCCAAACGCTGCGGCAGCGACGTGCGGGGTGTGGCTCGGCTGGAGGACATTGCCGCGGATGATGCCGTGGACGCGGTGATCAACCTGGCCGGCGCGCCGATCGCCGACCGGCCCTGGACAGCCGGGCGACGCAGCCTGCTCTGGGCCAGCCGGATCACCCTCACCGAGCAGTTGCTGGCCTGGCTCGAGGGCCGCGAGCAACGCCCCGAGGTGCTGATATCCGGCTCTGCCGTGGGGTGGTATGGCGACGGTGGCGAGCGCGAGCTGACCGAGGCGTCCGCGCCGGTCAAGGAAGATTTTGCCAGCCAGTTGTGCATCGCCTGGGAGGAGACCGCCTTGCGCGCCCAGGCCCTCGGCATCCGCGTAGTGCTGGTGCGAACGGGGTTGGTGCTGGCCAGCGACGGCGGCTTTTTGTCGCGCCTGCGCCTGCCGTTCAAGCTGGGGCTGGGCGGGCCGCTGGGCGATGGCCGGCAGTGGATGCCGTGGGTGCATATAGACGATCAGGTCGCCCTGATTGATTTTCTGTTGCAGCACAAGGAGGCCAGCGGTCCTTATAATGCCTGCGCCCCGGAGCCGGTGCGCAATCGCGAGTTCGCCAGGCAGCTGGGGCGTGCCCTGCATCGGCCGGCGTTGCTGCCGATGCCGGCGGTGCTGCTCAAGGCCGGGCTGGGTGAGTTATCCACATTGCTGCTTGGCGGCCAGCGTGCCCGCCCGGTGCGCCTGCTGGCGGCAGGCTTCACGTTCCGCTTCAACGATCTGCAATCGGCGCTGGGCAACCTGTCCAGCCGCCTCTGACATAGGACGCTGCATGACCGATCACGCTCTGCTGCTGGTCAACCTGGGCTCGCCGGCCTCCACCTCGGTGGCCGACGTGCGCCGTTACCTCAACCAGTTCCTCATGGACCCGTACGTGATCGACCTGCCCTGGCCGGTGCGACGCCTGCTGGTGTCGCTGATCCTGATCAAGCGCCCCGAGCAGTCGGCCCATGCCTACGCCTCGATCTGGTGGGACGAAGGTTCGCCGCTGGTGGTGCTGACCCGCCGCTTGCAGCAGGCGATGACCGCCCACTGGCCCCATGGCCCGGTCGAGATCGCCATGCGCTATGGCCAGCCGGCGCTGCCCGAGGTGCTTGAGCGCTTGGCTGCCCAGGGCGTCACCAAGGTAACCCTGGCGCCGCTTTATCCACAGTTCGCCGACAGCACCGTGACCACCGTGGTGGAGCTGGCCAAGCAAACCATCGCCGAGCGCAAGCTGCCGTTGCAGACCCGTATCCTGCAGCCGTTCTACGACCACCCCGACTACATCGACGCGCTGGTCGCCAGCGCCCGGCCGCACCTGGAGCAGGGTTACGATCACCTGCTGCTGAGCTTCCATGGCCTGCCCGAGCGCCATCTGAAGAAGCTCGACCCTACCGGCAAGCACGATTTCCAGGCCGCCGATTGCTGTGCTGGCGCCAGCGCCGAGATGCGCGCGGTGTGCTATCGCGGCCAGTGCCTGGCCACCGCCAAGGCTTTCGCGCAGAAGATGGGTATCCCGGATGGCAAGTGGTCGGTGTCGTTCCAGTCGCGCCTGGGGCGCGCCAAGTGGATCGAGCCCTACACCGAAACGCGCCTGGATGAGCTGGGCAAGGCGGGGGTGCAGAAGCTTTTGGTGATGTGCCCGGCATTCGTCGCTGACTGCATCGAGACGCTGGAGGAGATCGGCGATCGGGGCAAGGAGCAGTTCATCGAGGCGGGTGGCAAGGAACTGGTGCTGGTGCCGTGCCTGAATGATCACCCGGAGTGGGCGAGGGTGTTGGCGGGGATGTGCGAGAAGGCTTGAGGCTGGGTTGCCTGGGCTGGCCTCTTCGCGGGTGAACCCGCTCCCACAGGTTCGCTGAAAATCTTGTGGGAGCGGGTTTACCCGCGAAGAGGCCAGATCAGGCTAGCGCCGAATCAAGGCAGCTGATCATCCAGCTTCTTGTGTTTCCAGCCATCGTTGCCCGGCAGGATCAGGTTCAGGGCAATGGCCACAATGGCGCATAGGGCGATACCTTTCAGGCCCCAGTCGTCCGGGCCGTCGCCGCTGCCGATCAGTACGCCGCCGATGCCGAACACCAGGGTCACCGACACGATCACCAGGTTGCGTGCTTCGGCCAAGTCGATCTTGTGGCGGATCATGGTGTTCATGCCCACCGCCGCGATCGAGCCGAACAGCAGGCACAGAATGCCCCCCATCACCGGTACCGGGATGCTCTGCAGCAGTGCGCCGAACTTGCCGATGAAGGCCAGGGTGATAGCAAACAGCGCCGCCCAGGTCATGATCTTCGGGTTGTAGTTCTTGGTCAGCATCACCGCGCCGGTCACTTCGGCGTAGGTGGTGTTGGGCGGGCCACCGAACAGGCCGGCGGCGGTGGTCGCCAGGCCGTCGCCCAGCAGGGTGCGGTGCAGGCCAGGCTTCTTGAGGTAGTCACGGCCGGTCACGCTACCGACGGCGATCACCCCGCCAATGTGCTCGATGGCCGGTGCCAGGGCGACCGGAACGATGAACAGGATGGCCTGCCAGTTGAAGGCCGGGGCGGTAAAGTTCGGCAGTTCCAGCCAAGGGGCCGCGGCGATCTTGGCGGTGTCGACCACGCCAAAGGCGAACGACAGGGCAAAGCCCACCAGCACGCCGGAGATGATCGGCACCAGGCGGAAGATGCCCTTGCCGAACACCGCCACGATCAGCGTGGTCAGCAGCGCCGGCATGGAGATCATCATCGCGGTCTTGTACGGCATCAGCGCAGCGCCGTCACCGCCCTTGCCCATGGCCATGTTGGCGGCAATCGGCGCCATGGCCAGGCCAATGGAGATGATCACCGGGCCGATGACCACGGGCGGCAGCATGCGGTCGATGAAGCCGGTGCCTTTGACCTTGACCATCAGGCCCATGAAGGTGTAGACGAAGCCTGCGGCCATCACCCCGCCCATGGTCTCGGCCAGGCCGAACTGGCCCTTGGCGAGGATGATCGGGGTGATGAAGGCAAAGCTCGACGCCAGGAACACCGGGACCTGGCGGCCGGTCACCAGCTGAAACAGCAAGGTGCCGATGCCGGCGGTGAACAGCGCGACGTTAGGATCGAGGCCGGTGATCAGCGGCATCAGCACCAGCGCGCCGAATGCCACGAAGAGCATCTGCGCGCCCGAGACGACCTGGCGCCAGAGCGGGTCGTTGAAGCCGTCCTGCATGATCAGGCGTCCTTCTGCTTGGTGCCGAAGATCTTGTCACCGGCATCCCCCAGGCCGGGGACGATGTAGCCATGTTCGTTCAGGCGCTGGTCGATCGAGGCGGTGTAGATCTTCACATCCGGGTGGGCTTTCTCCACCACTTCGATACCTTCAGGTGCCGCGACCAGCACCATGGCGCGGATCTCTTTGCAGCCGGCTTTCTTCAGCAGGTCGATGGTGGCGACCATCGAGCCGCCGGTGGCCAGCATCGGGTCGATGATCAGGGCCAGGCGCTGGTTGATGTCCGGTGCGAGCTTTTCAAGGTAGGTGTGCGCTTCGAGGGTTTCCTCGTTGCGGGCAACGCCCACCGCACTGACCTTGGCGCCGGGGATCAGGCTGAGCACGCCGTCGAGCATGCCGATGCCGGCACGCAGGATAGGCACCACGGTGATCTTCTTGCCGGCGATTTTCTCGACCTGCACCTTGCCGCACCAGCCGTCGATCTCGTAGGTCTCGAGTGGCAGGTCCTGGGTGGCTTCATAGGTCAACAGCGCGCCGACTTCCTGGGCGAGTTCGCGAAAATTCTTGGTGCTGATATCGGCGCGGCGCATAAGGCCGAGCTTATGGCGGATCAGCGGATGGCGGATCTCACGAGTAGGCATAGGGGGGGGCTCCGGAAGGCGGGCAAAAAAACCGCGCTAGATTAATCTATTCAGTCCTGACTGTCGTGCGGTCATTGTGCACGTTAGTCCATAAAGGCTTGATCTGGGACGAGCGGATGCGTACCTTTGCCCGCTTTTCCAAAACGCACCCCCTGGAGAGCGCCATGTCCGCCGATCTCGAGCATATCCGTCAAGTGATGCACGAGGCTGATTGCCTGTACAACGAAGCCGAGGTCGAGGCCGCCATCGCCGAGGTCGGCAAACAGATCTGCAAGGACCTGCACGACAAGAACCCGGTGGTTTTCTGCGTGATGAACGGTGGCCTGATCTTCGCCGGCAAGCTGCTCACCCACCTGCAGTTCCCGTTGGAGGCGTCGTACCTGCACGCCACCCGCTACCGCAACCAGACCAGCGGCGGTGAACTGTTCTGGAAGGCCAAGCCCGAGGTGTCGTTCATTGACCGCGACGTATTGATCGTCGACGACATCCTCGACGAGGGCCACACCCTCAGCGCCATCATCGAGTTCTGCAAGCATGCCGGCGCCCGCTCGGTGCACACCGCGGTGCTGATCGACAAGGATCACGACCGCAAGGCCAGCCCGGACCTGAAAGCCAACTACGTCGGCCTGCCGTGCGTCGATCGCTACATCTTCGGCTATGGCATGGACTACAAGGGCTACTGGCGCAACGCCAACGGCATCTTCGCCGTCAAGGGCTTGTAATCATGCGCCAGCCCGCGTTCATCGATCAGGCGTTGTTCACCGGGCTGGCAGCGCAGTCAGCGGCCAACCCGCGTGGCCGCCAGCACCACAACTTCCATGACATGGAAGAGCCTTGCCACCGCATGGCCATAGGCCTGCAGCCGGATACCTATATTCCGCCGCACCGGCACCTGAGCGTGGACAAGGCCGAGGCGTTGATCGTGCTCAAAGGGCGGATCGGCCTGTTGATCTTCGACGAGCAGGGTACCGTCACCGACAAACGTGTGATGGAGGCGGGCGGCGACTGCCTGGGTGTCGATCTGGCGCCGGGGACCTATCACGGGTTGGTGGTGCTGCAAGCCGACAGCATGCTGTTCGAGTGCAAGGCCGGCCCTTACCGCCCGGTGGGTGAGGGCGAGCTTGCCCACTGGGCGCCGCGTGAAGGCGAGGCCGGTGTGGCCGAGTACCAGGCCTGGATGCGCGCGCAGTTCGACTGAGCGCTCAGGCGGCCTCGCTGAGCAGGCCGCTACGGGCGAACAGACCATGCTAGAGTGCCCCTTCAAGCCAAGGAGCCTCACATGCGTGCGTTCGTCCCTCTCCTGTTGGCGGTGAGCCTGCCGCTATCTGCTGCCCCGCTGCACAGCCAGTTCCTGCCCCCCGACGACCTCGCCCTGCGCCAGGAAGCACCGACCAGCCAGCAGCTGCTGCAGGTCACCGACTATTCGGTGGTGGTGGGCACTCAGCGCCAGTCCGACCAGCAACCCATCCCAATTACCTCCTCGTTGCAGATGCGCCTGAAGGGCAAGCCCTTGAGCAAGGGCTCGACCATCGGCGAGGTGCTGATCAACTTCGACGGCGAGGGCGGCAAGAGCCTGAAAAAGCCGGCCTATGACGACAAGCGCCGCACCCTGACCCTCAATTACCCGATGGCCGACTACCGGGTGATCATGGACCTGCTGCGCAACGAGACCCTTTACGTGCAGTTCCTCACTTACGGCAACGGCCATGTCTGGGCCGATCTGCACACCGGAACCGTACGTACGCGTTGAGGCACGATCAATTCGAGGGGTACACTGCCGGCCTTCGAAAATGTCCTAGACAGTCCAGTGGGAGTCCTTGATGCGTAAAGACAAGAAACAGGTGATTGGTGACGAAATCAGCGACGAGTACATCAAGAGCTTCCTGCAGTTCGAGCCGGCCGATGGTCTCACCTCGCCGTCGCACCACAAGCTGATCAAAGGCTACCGCGGCCTGCGTATCGACGATTTCGAGCGTTATGTCGGTTTCTTCCTCGAGGCCGGTTACGACCTGGATGGCAAGGACGAGCACGGCAAGACGTTCGTCGAGGTGATTGCCGACCAGCGCAACGCCCCTGAGTACATCGAGATCATCGACAACGCCCGCGGCTGAAACAGCTTGTTGGCGAGGATCCTGTAGGAGCGGCCTTGTGTCGCGAAAGGGCTGCAAAGCAGCCCCGGATCTCGTGAGCAATGCCCTAGATCCCGGGAGTGCTACGCACTCCTTTCGCGACACAAGGCCGCTCCTACAGGGCGGTGCGAAGCCTGGCCGTCCAGGCACAAAAAACGCCCCGAGGGGCGTTTTTTTCGTTTCAGCCGGTTCAGGCGTAGTGCTTGGCCGGGCTGTCCTGCGCCAGGTCCAGCGCCACATCGTTGTCGGCGCTGATCTTGTGGTACAGCGCAGCGTCGGTCGCCAGGACCTTCTCGCGGGCCGGGAAGATTTCCTTGAGCTTGGCAGCCCAGGCACCCTTCGCCTGCTCGGGGAAGCAGCGCTCGATCAGCTCAAGCATGATCGACACGGTCACCGAAGCGCCCGGCGATGCGCCGAGCAGTGCAGCCAGGCTGCCGTCCGCGGCCGAAACCAGCTCGGTGCCGAATTGCAGCACGCCGCCTTTTTTCGGGTCTTTCTTGATGATCTGCACACGCTGGCCGGCCACTTCCAGGCGCCAGTCCTCGGCTTTCGCCTCGGGGTAGAAGCGACGCAGGGCTTCCAGGCGTTGCTCCATCGACTGCATCACTTCGCTGACCAGGTACTTGGTGAGGTCCATGTTGTCGCGGGCCACGGCCAGCATCGGGCCGATGTTGCCCATGCGCACCGACAGCGGCAGGTCCATCAACGAGCCGTGCTTGAGGAACTTGGTGGTGAAGCCGGCGTACGGGCCGAACAGCAGCGAGGTGTTGCCATCGACCACGCGGGTATCCAGGTGCGGAACCGACATGGGCGGGGCGCCAACCGCGGCCTGGCTGTAGACCTTGGCCTGGTGCTGCTTGACGATTTCCGGGTTGTCGCAACGCAGCCACTGGCCGCTGACCGGGAAGCCGCCGAAGCCTTTGCTTTCCGGGATGCCGGAGGCCTGTAGCAGGGGCAGTGCGGCACCACCGGCGCCGAGGAAGACGAAGCGGGCGTCGACTTCACGGCTGCCGCCGCTGTTGACGTCCTTGATGCTCACGGTCCAGCCGCTGCCGTTACGGCGCAGGCCGACGACCTTCTTGCTGTACTTGACCTGGGTGTCCGGGCTGTTGCCCAGCAGCTTGAGCAGCTTGTTGGTCAGGGCGCCGAAGTTGACGTCGGTGCCTTTGGCCACGCGGGTCGCGGCGATGCGCTGGTCAGCCGGGCGGCCCGGCATCATCAGCGGCATCCAGTCGTTCATCACGGCCTTGTCTTCGGTGTATTCCATCTCCGAGAAGGCGTGGTGCTGCTTGAGCAACTCGAAACGCTTCTTGAGGAAGTCGATACCCTTGTCACCCTCGACGTAGCTCAGGTGCGGAACCGGGTTGATGAAAGCACGCGGCGAGCCGAAGTTGCCCTTCTTGCTCAGGTAGGCCCAGAACTGGCGCGAAACCTCGAACTGGGTGTTGATGTGCACGGCTTTCTTGATGTCGATGCTGCCATCGGCGGCCTGCGGGGTGTAATTCAGCTCGCACAGGCCGGCATGGCCGGTACCGGCGTTGTTCCAGGGGTTGGAACTCTCCGCGGCTCCGGAGTCCATCGCCTCTACGACCTCAAGCTTCAGGGTCGGGTCGAGCTCCTTGAGCAGTACGGCCAGGGTGGCACTCATGATGCCCGCGCCTACCAGTACCACATCAACCGATTCGTTCTGCGCCATTTAACGCGTCTCCACAATCTACAGCTACCTAATTGACAGCACAGGATCCCTGGGTTTGCCAGGATCGCCATGTCCGACTCTTCGCAGTTCTTGCAACTTCAGCGGACACTGCCAATCAGTCTTGGGTGTTCAGGTATTGAACGCCGTATGCCACGGGTGCGGCAATTCGACTTATGGTCAAGTGATCCGTCATGCGTTACGGGCCGGCCTCAGGCTCCCATCCAGGATGAGCGCTTGTGCCGTCTGCGCAGGGCTGTTTGTGAAAGATCTGCTGCTTTTACACATGCCAGACTGTTCATTGCTCGCCACACTCTCGTGAAGTTGTGAAAAACCGTTTTTTCACGCTCTTTTGGAGACGTGAACCTCAAAAGTGGACTGCACGATGGCAACCCGCAGGTTCATGCGCAGCAGAAGGCCGGAAACAGCAGGCACGACAGCCAATGCAAGACCTGAGTGGAAGGCTCTCTGTGGGCGAAGCGTAGAAGGTGCCGGGGTCAGTCGGCGAATGCGGGGCCCGATCAGGAGACGTCCTTATAATCGGGGGCAGATTATAGCGAGGTCGCAGGCAGAAAGGTCGGTCTTTATGGGTTTTTATTGCAGCGTTTGTCAGGCTGCGAGGGGGCGACGCTGCCAACGGCTGGTTGCGTGGCTGCAAATTCGGGCGCTGGCGGGTAGCGGTTGGCCCAGCCAGCCGAGGTGCGCCTCGCTGACCAGGACCCAGCCGGCGGCCGTTGGCGGCTGGCGGGTGTGCTTGAAGCCCAGGCAGATGCCATTGCTGTCGAGGTGAGCGTAGGTGAAGTGGCGCTGACGTTTGAAAAGCAGGGTCCAGAGCGAGGCCATGGCGGTTTGTCCTGTCAGGTCGGGCTGGCGCAAGCATAACGGCGGGGGCATGAAACCATTGTGACAAGCGGGGCGAGCTGCAAGCCGAAAGCTGCAAGCAGCAAGAAAGCCGTGTGCCGTCACGCGCTCTGCCTCCTCTTGCAGCTTGAGGCTTGCCGCTTAGAGCTTGCCCCTAGGTATACTGTGGGCCTTTGCCGCTTTTTCTGGAGAAATGCGCATGTTGCAACGTCTGTTGGTCGGTTTGTTCGCGGTGGCCAGCCTGAGCCTGGCCGGGTGTGCCCACAGCCCGCAACAACTCAGCCCGCAACCCAAGCTCACTCAGCAACTTGCGCCGGTCGGCCATGGCCAGCCGGTGGTGGTCAGGGTGGTTGACGGTCGGGCCTCGCAATCGCTGGGCACCCGTGGGGGCATGTACCCCGAAACCAGCACCATCAGCGTCAGTGGCAATGATGTCGTGCCCAAGCTGCAGGCCCAGGCCGAAGCAGCGGTACGCCTGCTCGGCTTCACCCCGACGCCCAACGCTGGCAACGTGCCGCAGCTGACCGTGACCCTGGCCGAACTGAAGTACCAGTCGCCCAAGGACAAGATGTACGTGACCGAGGCCACCATCGGTGCCACTTTCCGCGCCGACGTGTCTAACGCCAACCGCCGCTATAGCGGCCGCTACGGTGCTTCGCTCGACCAGCGCTTCGGCATGGCGCCGAACCAGGAAACCAACACCAAGCTGGTGAGCGATGTGCTCAGCGATGCCCTGACCCGCCTGTTCAAGGACCCGACCATCGGGCAGGTGCTGGGCGAGTAAGCGCTTCGGTGTAATGCAAAAGCCCGCTGCCTGGGTGCCAGGCAGCGGGCTTTTTTTGTGCGCAGGCTTCGCCGGTGCCCACAGGGCCATGCATATCCTGAGTAGAGCGCCGCCCCTGATAGGAGCAACTGTCTTGCTCAACTGCTAAAGCTAGCGCGATCCCTGTGGGAGCGGGCTTGCCCCGCGAACACCGGCGAAGCCGGTGCCATGCACCGCGTCGCTTGCTTCGCGGCTAAAGCCGCTCCCACAGGATGTTTGCTGGTTTCAAACGATGCATTCAGCCTGCGAAGAAGCCGTTGAAGGTGTCTCAGGCCGCCAGGACGTGGAAGTCCAGCAAGCTGATGCCGGTCTGCATGTCGACCTCGGGCAGGTCGTCATGGCTGTGCCCGCCCAAGGCGCAATACACCAGCCACTGGCGGTCCTGGACATTGATCGAGAAGCTGTCGATCAGCGCTTGTTGCTCATCGCTCTGGGCAACGAGGTACAGGCGGTCCTGGTTTTCGGCGTGCAGCATGACAAGCTCCGGTACGGTGGAAGGCCGACAGGGTGGCCTGTCCTGATGACGAGCGTGTGACAGATGAAATTAACTGACACTTTGTCGCAAAAAGCGGGAGGGGCAGGCCGGCTTGGGTAGAATGCCGGGCTTTGCCGTCGTGATACCGAGGTCGTGCGATGTCGTTGCAAGTGCTCTGGGGCTTCCTGGCTGCCCACCCGGCCAAGCTGATCAACCTGCTGGCCCTGTTCATAACCTGCCCTGGCGGGCTGCTGCTGCACAGTGCCCGGCGCCGCGCCAGCATGACCCGTGAAAGCCTGGCGGTGGATGAAGGGCTGGTGGATGCCTTCGACCGGCGCGTGCCGCGTTACTACTACATCCTCGGTTTTTCGTGCCTGGCCATGGCGCTGCTGCTGTCGTGGTTCAGCACCTGGGTCTGAAGCCTGGTGTTTCATTGGTGGTAGCGGCGAACTCAAGACCTGCACTCTGCCTGTGGGAGCGGGTTTACCCGCGAACACGGGCATAGCCCGTGCCAGGCACCGAGGTGTCATCTTCGCGGGTAAACCCGCTCCCACAGGCAGAGTGCAGCTGTTTGAATGGCGAGCAAGACAGTTGCTCGCACAAGCCACTCTTCAGGCGGACAGGGGCTGGCGCTTCACCTGGTATTGGTTGCGCACCGGCGTCGCATACTGCTGCACCAGGTACGGCTGCTGTTCCACCGGGCATGCGTCGAGGCGACGCTGCCATTCTTCCCTGGCCTTGGCCAATTCGTCCGCCGGGAACAACTTCTCCGCGCCTGGCACCTCGAGTGCCGCATCCTTCTCGGCCCACATCGCATAGGCCAGGTAGTGCACCGGGAACAACCGGTAGCCACCGAGAATCTGTCGGTCGATGGCTTGCGCCAGCTGCTTGGTGTCTTCGTGGTACTCGGTCACCGGTGGGGCAAAGTTGATGTGCACGCGCCCTTTGTAGCCGGTAATGCCCTGGGCGATGCTGTTATCGTCCTCGCCGGGGGCCTTCTTGTAGCTGCCGGTGGTGGCGCGGATGTACAGCTCGCGGGCCTTGGCCTGGTCACAGGGGTCGTATTCGTAGCTGATCGACACCGGGATCAGGTTCAGGCTCTGGATCACCGCGCCGAACGGCTCGTCCTTGCGGCTCATGTGGAACATTTTGAGAATGGCCGAATCGGTGCGGTCGTCACCGTCCTTGGCGCGGCCTTCGGCCTGGGCGATCCAGATCGAAGCACCGTCGTTGCGGATCGAGTGGTTGATGTAGGCCGACAGCAGCTGGTAGGCGGCCAGTTTCTCGCGGCGCCCGCTGATCGAGCGGTGCACGATGAAACTCTTGTTCAGGCGCATCATGTCGCTGACGAACGGCTTCTGCAGCAGGTTGTCGCCGATGGCGATGCGCGGCGTGGGCAGGCCCGCGTGATAGACCGCGTAGTTGACGAAGGCCGGGTCCATGACGATGTCGCGGTGGTTGGCCAGGAACAGGTAGGCGGTGCCCGACTTGAGCTGCTCGACGCCGGAATAGGTGACGCCGTCGGTGGCGCGGTCGATGGTGCGGTCGACGTAGTACTCGACCTTGTCCTGCAGCGTCGAGACGCAGGTAACGCCGGCGAACTCTTTACGCAGGCGCCGGGCGATCAGCGGCTTGAGCAGCCAGCCGAGGGCGCCCGCCGCGCGCGGGAAGCGGAAGTGGGTGAGGATATCGAGGAATGCCGGGTCGCTGAGCAGGCGTGCCAGAACGGCAGGGACCTCAGCGTCGTCGTACGGTCGGATGGCATCGAATTCGCCCATCATGCTCTCTTGTTGGAAACGGCTAGGGTAATAAGGTAGGGACGGGGTCGGAAAAACGGCTCCGACACACACAGGCCCTGTAAACAGACCGGCAATTATACGCACAAGTCACTCGGGAGGCCGCGATGCTGGAGACTGCACTCTACGATTGTCCCTATTGTGGTGAAGAAGTCGAAACGACGGTGGACCTGTCCGGCGGCGATCAGGAATACATCGAGGACTGCCAGGTGTGCTGCAAGCCTATCCGCTTCGTGCTGCAGGTACATGGCGAGGAGTGGATGCTCGATGTCTACGGTGAGAATGACTGATGCAGCGAATCTATGACCCGGAAAACCTCCTGGAGGCACAGATGCTGGTGGGTATGCTAGTCAGCGAGGGCATCGAGGTGCACCTGGTCGGGCGCGACCTGATGGGCGGTGTGGGCGAGCTGCCCATGCAGGGCCTGCTCGGCCTGGCAGTGGCCGATGAGCAGGCCGGCTACGCGCGGCAGTTGATCGATGCGTACAATGCGGCCCAGCCTCTTGCTGGCGACGAACCGGAAAGTTATCCGGGAACCCTGATCTGTTAGGTTTTGATTTCGCCCATGTGTGGACGCTATGCCCTGTTTCGCTGGTCCCAGGCCTTCGCCGGTCTGCCGGGGTTCCCCCCGGGCCAGCAGCCTCAATGGAACATCTCGCCCGGTGCCTCGGTGCTGATTCAGCGCCAGCTCGATGGCCAGCTGCAACTGGCCAGTGCCCGCTGGGGGTTGACCCCGGCCTGGCTGACCGACCTCTCCCGTACCCCCGCCCAGGCCCGCGCCGAGACCCTCGCAGAGCAACCGATGTTCCGTGAACCGTTCCGCCAGCGGCGCTGCCTGATACCGGCCAACGGCTTCTACGAGTGGCGCGGCACGGCGCGCAAGCGCCCTTATTGGGTCACCCCGGGGGAGGGTTCGGCGCTGTTCTTTGCCGCGGTCTGGGAAGAGTATCCGGTGCAGGAGCAGGTCTGGCTGAGTTGCGCGGTGATCACCCAGGCGGCCATGAACCAGCGCCGGCCGCTGATCCTGGATGAGGCCGAGCAGGCGCTCTGGCTCGACCCGGATACACCGTTGCCGCGCTTGCACGAAATCCTGGCCAAGCCGCCTGGCGCCTTGCGCGAGCGGGCGCTGGCGCTGTTCGTCAATGATCCGAAGCTCGATGGGCCGGAGTGCCTGACCCCGGCTTGAGGCCTTGGCGTAATCCCTGTAGGAGCGGCCTTGTGTCGCGAAAGGGCCGCAAAGCAGCCCCAAGATCTCGGCATCCTGCAAAATCGCCGGGGCTGCTGCGCAGCCCTATCGCGACACAAGGCCGCTCCAACAGGTGTATACGTGCGCCCTGGGGTCAAACCCAGAACAGATTTATAA
>NZ_JBDJLM010000092.1:0-18285 GCF_039673365.1 Pseudomonas sp. TWI923
CGAGGGGACCCCGGAGCGCAGCGCAGGGGCCGTATGATGGGAGCAGGCGGTTTTGCCTACTTTTTCCAAGAAAAAAGTAGGCCGCCGTAAGGGCGGAAAGGTGACTAAAAGTCGATATCGCCGCTGAATGCGCATACATCTATCAAAACCACCGCCCTGAAATCCGACCCCGACCCCGACCCCCAAAATGAAATTGTACTTAGCACCCTAATCAATGCTTTGACATTCCCTGCCTAGGCAGTAATATTTACACACAATTATCCGAGCAACCCCCGATGTCCCATTTCACCCCGGAAAACTTCCAGACCTGCGCCATCGGCATGCTGCTCGGTCGCGCCGCGATCCTCAAGGACCGCATCCTCGACTGGCACCTCGAAGCCCACGGCGTCACCGCCGCACAGTTCAAGGTGCTGATCATCGTCACCCAGTACCAGGTCGACACCCCGGCCGAGCTGTGCCGTTACCTGGGCCTGGACAGCGGCTCGATGACCCGCATGCTCGACCGCCTCGAGCAGAAAGGCCTGATCCTGCGCAACCGCTGCCCCGAAGACCGCCGCCAGGTGCGCCTGGCACTCAGCGCCGACGGCCAACGCCTGGCCGACCGCCTGCCCCAGGTCGGCGCGGCGGCGATGAACGAACTGGTCGGCGTGCTGCAGCCCGAGGAGCTGAAAACCCTCGAAAGCCTGCTCGCCAAAGTCCTGCTCAGCGCCGGCGACCCCCTGACGATCCGCCGCTTCGGCGATCGTTGATCCCTGTCACGCATTCTCCAAGGTATTGTCATGGCCACTCCCGCTGACACCTCCACCCCAGCTGCCGCGCCCGACAACACGCGTAAACGCAAGGCCTGGCTGCTCGGCCTGCTGCTGCTTCTGATCCTCGCCGGGGCCGCCACCTGGGCCTGGTACAGCCTGGTCGGGCGCTGGCAGGAAAGCACCGACGACGCCTATGTAAGCGGCAACGTCGTTGAAATCACCCCCCTGGTAACCGGCACCGTCACCAGCATCGGCGCCGATGACGGCGACCTGGTGCACGCAGGGCAAGTACTGCTGCAGTTCGACCCGGCCGACAGCGAAGTGGCCCTGCAGTCCGCCGAGGCCAAACTGGCGCGCAGCGTGCGCCAGGTGCGCGGCCTGTACAGCAACGTCGACGCGCTCAAGGCGCAGGTGGAAACCCGCCAGGCTGAACTGCAGAAGGCTCAGCAAAACTACAACCGCCGCAAGGTACTGGCCGACAGCGGCGCCATCGCCCAGGAAGAGATCGCCCATGCCCGTGACGACCTGACCGTGGCCCAGGCTGCCGTCAACAGCGCGCGCCAGCAGCTCAACACCAGCACTGCGTTGGTCGACGACACCGTGGTCTCGTCGCACCCCGAAGTCATGGCCGCCGCCGCCGACCTGCGCCAGGCCTACCTCGACCACGCCCGCACCACCCTGGTGGCGCCGGTCACCGGCCATGTTGCCAAGCGCACCGTGCAACTGGGCCAGCGCCTGCAGCCGGGCACCGCGACCATGGCGGTGATCCCGCTGGACGAGGTGTGGATCGACGCCAACTTCAAGGAAACCCAACTGCGCGACATGCGCATCGGTCAGCCGGTGCAGATCACTGCCGACCTGTATGGCAGCGACGTCAAGTACAGCGGCACCGTCGATAGCCTGGGCGCCGGTACCGGCAGCGCCTTCGCCCTGCTGCCAGCGCAGAACGCCACCGGCAACTGGATCAAGATCGTCCAGCGGGTACCGGTACGTATCCACCTGAACCCCGAACAGTTGAAAGACCATCCGCTGCGCATCGGCTTGTCCACGGTCGTGGAAGTCGACCTGCACGACCAGAGCGGCCCGGCCCTGGCCCAGCAGCCACCGCAGCAGGCCAGCTACAGCACCCAGGTGTATGACCGCCAGTTGGCCGAGGCCGACAACCTGATCGCCCGGTTGATCCACGACAACAGCGCCAGCGGCAAGACAGCGCAGCGATGAGCCAGGCAGCCCCCGCGCAGTTCACCCCGCCGAGCCTGCTGCTGACCACCATCGGCCTGTCGCTGGCGACCTTCATGCAGGTGCTCGACACCACCATCGCCAACGTGGCGCTGCCGACCATCTCCGGCAACCTCGGCGTGAGTTACGAGCAGGGCACCTGGGTGATCACCTCGTTCGCGGTGAGCAACGCCATCGCCTTGCCGCTCACCGGTTGGCTGAGCCGGCGCTTCGGTGAGGTCAAGCTGTTCATCTGGGCCACCTTGCTGTTCGTGCTGGCGTCGTTCCTCTGCGGCGTCGCCCAGTCCATGCCCGAGCTGGTCGGGTTCCGCGTGTTGCAGGGCGTGGTCGCCGGGCCCTTGTACCCGATGACCCAGACCTTGCTGATTGCCGTTTACCCGCCGGCCAAGCGCGGCATGGCCCTGGCGCTGCTGGCGATGGTTACGGTGGTGGCGCCGATAGCCGGGCCGATACTCGGCGGCTGGATCACCGACAGCTACAGCTGGCCCTGGATCTTCTTCATCAACATCCCGATCGGCCTGTTCGCCGCCGCAGTGGTGCGCCAGCAGATGCGCGCGCGGCCGGTGGTCACCAGCAGCCAGCCGATGGACTACATCGGCCTGCTGACCCTGATCGTCGGGGTCGGCGCGTTGCAGGTGGTGCTGGACAAGGGCAATGACCTGGACTGGTTCGAGTCCTCGTTCATCGTCATCGGCACGCTGATATCGGTGGTGTTCCTGGCGATCTTCATCATCTGGGAGCTCACCGACCGTCACCCGGTGGTCAATCTGCGGCTGTTCGTGCACCGCAACTTCCGCATCGGCACCATCGTGCTGGTGGGGGGGTATTCGGCCTTTTTCGGCATCAACCTGATCCTGCCGCAGTGGCTGCAGACGCAGATGGGCTATACCGCCACCTGGGCGGGCCTGGCGGTGGCGCCGATCGGCTTGCTGCCGGTGCTCATGTCGCCCTTCGTGGGCAAGTACGCGCACCGCTTCGACCTGCGCCTGCTGGCCGGCATCGCCTTCCTGGCCATCGGCACCAGTTGCTACATGCGCGCCGGCTTTACCAACGAGGTGGACTTTACCCATATCGCCCTGGTGCAGCTGTTCATGGGCATCGGCGTGGCGCTGTTCTTCATGCCGACCCTGAGCATCCTGCTGTCGGACCTGCCGCCGCACCAGATCGCCGATGGCTCAGGCCTGGCCACGTTCCTGCGTACCCTGGGGGGCAGTTTTGCCGCGTCGCTGACGACCTGGATCTGGATCCGCCGCGCCGACCAGCACCACGCCTACCTGAGCGAGCATCTCAGTACCTTCGACCCGGCCACCCGCCACACCCTCGAGCAGTTGGGCGGGGCCAACCCGCAGAGCTATGCGCAGCTGGAGCAGATGCTCAACGGCCAGGCCTACATGATGTCGACGGTGGACTACTTCACCTTGCTGACCTGGGTGTTCGCCGGCTTGATCCTGCTGGTGTGGCTGGCCAAGCCACCCTTCACCGCCAAGGCTGGGCCGGCGTCGGCGGGGCATTGAGCCGCCAGGGCCGGGGCAGGGGCATCACAGCGCCTGTGCCCCGGCCTTGGCCACTTCGGCATCCTGCCCGGACTTGACCCCCGACACGCCGATCGCGCCGACCACCTGGCCCTCCACCCGCAGTGGCACGCCACCTTCCAGGCTGGTCAGCAGCGGCGCGGTGACGAAGGCGGTGCGCCCGTCGTTGACCATCTGCTCGTAGTCTCGCGACTCCCGGCGGCCCAGCGCCGCGGTGCGAGCTTTTTCCATGGCGATGTAGGCGCTGACCGGTGCGCAGCCGTCCAGGCGCTCCAGGGCCAGCGGGTGGCCGCCGTCGTCGACCACGGCGATGGTCACCGGCCACTGCTGGGCCTGGGCGTGCTGGCGGGCGGCGGCGAGCAGCCGGGCGACGTCCGCCTGGTCGAGTACGGGTTTGCTATGCATGGGGTGCCTCCAGGGCGTCTTCGACAATTTCGATCCAGTGCCGTACCGGTGTGCGGCCGGCGCCGTCGAGGTGGAGCTGGCAGCCGATATTGGCGGTGGCGATGATCGCAGGTTTTCCACTTTCCAGGGCCGCCAGGCGGTTGTCGCGCAGCTGGCGCGACAGCGCCGGCTGGGTCAGCGAGTAGGTGCCCGCCGAGCCGCAGCACAGGTGGCCGTCGGGCACGCTGGTGAGGTGGAAACCCAGGCGGGTCAGCAGGCCTTCCACGGCACCGCCGAGTTTGAGGGCATGCTGCAAGGTACAGGGGCAATGGAAGGCCAGGCGCTGTTCGGTACACAGGCCCAACTGCTCCAGCGGCTCGGCCTGCAGCAGTTGCACCAGGTCGCGGGCCAGGGCGCTGACCCGGGCCGCCTTGGCGGCGTAGCGCGCATCGTCCTTGAGCAGGTGGCCATAGTCGCGCACGAAGGCACCGCAGCCGCTGGCGGTTTGCACGATGGCTTCGGCACCGGCTTCGATGGCCGGCCACCAGGCGTCGATGTTGTGCCGGGCGCGTTGCAGGCCTTGCGCTTGGGCATCCAGGTGATAGTCCATGGCGCCGCAGCAGCCGGCCTCACGGGCCGGCTCGACGCTGATTCCCAGACGGTCCAGCAGGCGTGCGGCGGCGGCGTTGGTGTTGGGCGACAGTGCTTGCTGCACGCAGCCTTCGAGCAGCAGCACGCGGCGTGTGTGGCGGGGCGCCGGGCGCTGGCCGGCGTGGTGCACCTGGGCAGGCAACTTGGCCTTGAGGGCGTTCGGCAGCAGCGGCCTGAGGGTTTGCCCGACCTTGGTCAGGGCCTTGAACGCGGCCGGGTGCGGCACCACGGCGCGCAAGCCCTCGCGCAACAGGCGCTGCCCCAGCGGGCGCGGCACCTGTTGTTCGACCACGGCGCGGCCGATGTCGAGCAGGTCGTGATACTTGACCCCCGAAGGGCAGGTGCTCTCGCAATTGCGGCAGCTCAGGCAGCGGTCCAGGTGCAGTTGGGTGCTGGCGGTCACCGGCTCGCCTTCGAGCACCTGCTTGATCAGGTAGATGCGCCCGCGCGGTCCGTCCAGCTCGTCGCCGAGCAATTGATAGGTGGGGCAGGTGGCCGTGCAGAAGCCGCAGTGCACGCAGGAACGCAGGATGCTCTCGGCCTCTTCAGCGCGGGGCAACTGCTTGGCGGCATCGCTCAGGTGGGTTTGCATGGCGTGGCCTCACAGGTCCGGGTACAGGCGGCCAGGGTTGAAGATGCCCTGGGGGTCGAGTTGCCGTTTCAGTGCCTGGTGATAGCGCATCAGCGCCGCCGGCAGCGGCGCCGTGCTGTCATCGCCGGGGGCATAGGCGGTGGCATGGCCGCCGACCTTGGCCACCTGCTCACGGATCACCTGCGCCGGCGCACTGGAGGTGAGCCAGCGCTGCGCGCCGCCCCAGTCGATCAATTGCCGCCCCGGCAGGTCGAGCAGGGCGCAGGTATTGGGCACCGACAGGCGCCACAGCGGGGCCGGGTCGTCGAAAAACGGCAGGCGCTGTTCGCGCAGGTCGCTCCACAGTTGGTTGTCGACCGCGTCGCCACCCAGCCGCTCGCGGGCCGAACGCACCGAGCCTTCGCCACCCTCCAGGCGCAGGTACAGCGCTTCACCGTCATGACAGGCCGCACTGATCGGCAGCGGCTGCTGGCCCCACTCGGCCAGTGCGGCCAAGGCCTGCCGGCTGTCCATCGGCAAACACAGGCTCAGGCATTGGCGCGGCCGCGGCAGTACCTTCAGCGACACTTCGGTGAGCAGCCCCAGGCAGCCGAAGCTGCCGGCCAGCAAGCGCGACACATCGTAGCCGGCGACGTTCTTCATCACCTCGCCGCCAAAGCGCAGCAGCTTGCCGTGGCCGGTGATCAGCCGCGTGCCAAGCACGTAATCGCGCACCGCCCCGGCCCAGGGCCGCCGTGGCCCGGACAGCCCCGCCGCGACCATGCCGCCGAGCGTGGCCTCAGGGCCCAGGTGCGGCGGCTCGCAGGGCAGCATCTGCCCGGCCTGATCCAGTGCGGCTTCGATTTCGCAGAGCGGCGTGCCGGCGCGGGCGCTGAGCACCAGCTCGGTCGGGTCGTAGCTGACGATGCCGTGGTGGCCCCGGGTGTCGACGATTTCCCCGGCCACCGGGCGCCCGAGCATGGCCTTGCTGTTGCCGCCCTGGATACGCAGCGGTGTGCCCAGGCTCAGCGCCTGGTTGACCTGTTCCAGCAGGTCCTGGCTGATGTCGCGGCCCATCAGAAACGCTCCAGGTCAGGGAAGGGCAGTTGGCCGTGGTGCACGTGCAGCGCGCCGAATTCGGCGCAGCGCTGCAGGGTGGGGATGTTCTTGCCGGGGTTGAGCAGGCCTTGCGGGTCGAAGGCGGCTTTCACCCCATGGAACAAGGTGATTTCGTCGCTGTTGAACTGGGCGCACATCTGGTTGATCTTCTCGCGGCCCACCCCGTGCTCGCCGGTGATGCTGCCGCCCACCGCCACGCACAGTTCGAGGATCTTGCCGCCGATGGCCTCGGCCCGCTCCAGCTCGCCGGGCAGGTTGGCGTCGAACAGGATCAGTGGGTGCATGTTGCCGTCGCCGGCGTGGAACACGTTGGCCACCCGCAGGCTGTACTGCGCCGACAACTCGCTGATGCCCTTGAGCACCCGGGGCAGCTCGCGGCGGGGGATGGTGCCGTCCATGCAGTAGTAGTCCGGCGATATGCGCCCCACCGCCGGGAAGGCGTTCTTGCGCCCGGCCCAGAAGCGCACCCGTTGTGCTTCGTCGCAGGCCAGGCGCACGTCGCGGGCGCCGGCATTGCGCAGCAAGGCATCGACCCGCACGCAATCGTCCTGCACGTCAGCCTCTACGCCGTCGAGTTCGCACAGCAGGATGGCTGCCGCGTCCACCGGGTAGCCGGCGTGGATGAAATCCTCGGCGGCGCGGATTGCCAGGTTGTCCATCATCTCGAGGCCGCCGGGGATGATGCCGGCGGCGATGATGTCGGCCACGGCGCGGCCGGCGTCCTCGACGTGCTCGAAACTGGCCAGCAGCACCCGCGCCACCTGGGGCTTGGGCAGCAGCTTGACGGTCACCTCGGTGACGATGCCGAGCATGCCCTCGGAGCCGGTGAACAGCGCCAGCAGGTCGAAACCCGGGCTGTCCAGGGCATCGCTGCCCAGTACCAGGCGCTCGCCCTCGACCGTGAGGATGTCCACCTTGAGCAGGTTGTGTACGGTCAGGCCGTACTTGAGGCAGTGCACGCCACCGGCGTTTTCGGCGACGTTGCCGCCGATGGTGCAGGCAATCTGCGAGGACGGGTCGGGCGCGTAGTACAGCCCAAAGGGCGCCGCCGCCTGCGAGATCGCCAGGTTGCGCACCCCGGGCTGGACCCGGGCGAAGCGCCCTTGCGGGTTGACTTCAAGGATGCGGTTGAAACGCGCCATCACCAGCAGGATGCCCTGGCTCAACGGCAGCGCACCGCCGGACAGCCCGGTGCCGGCGCCGCGCGCCACTACCGGCACGCCACGCTGGTGGCACAGTTGCAGCAGGGCTTGCACCTGCTCCAGGCGCTCGGGCAGCACCACCAGCAGTGGCACCGTGCGGTAGGCCGACAGGCCGTCGCATTCGTAGGGCTTGAGGTCTTCGCTGCGGTGCAGGACCTCAAGGTCGGGCAGGGCGTCGCGCAGGGCCTGCAGCAGTGCGGGCTTGTCCACGGCCGGCAGCGGGCCATCGATGCGCTCGTCGTAAAGGATGTTCATGCGGCTCACTCGGCGGGTTCTTGTTGTTGTCCGGCACGTTTGGGATCAAGCAGCAAGCGTAGCGGCTGATGGGGGCGCAATTCGAAGAAATCACGCAAATCCCAGGCGTTCAGCTATACCAGACACAGTTCGATGCGGCGCAAGTACGCGCCTGGCAATGATTTATCGACACCACAAGGAGCAAGACCATGACTGAACAAGCCCTGATCGAAAGCGTGAACGTCGAAACCCTCACCAGCCTGCTGCAGGACGCCGGCCTGCGCGTAAACCGCAGCGAGCAGAACGGGCTGGTGCAACTGCTCAGTGCCAGCCAGGGGATCGGCTTTGCCGTGCGCCTGGGCAACCCAGGGGCGATCGAAGGGCAGTTCCTCGACTTCACCTTCAGCTGTGCTTTGCGCATCCAGGGTGAACTACCCGAGGGCGTTGTGGAGCACTGGAGCACTTCACGGCGTTTCGCTCGCCTGTACCGGCAGGGCGAGTTCCTGGTGATGGAGCTTGATGTGCTGGTCAGCGACGGGGTCACTGCCAAACACTTGCTCAACCACCTGCAGTTGTGGGATCGCCTGTTGCAGGAATTCATTACTTACCTGCGCGATTTCAGCCGCCATGCCGCGCAAGCCGAGCAGGTAGAAACCCAGAGCGCCTAGTGAAACGGCGCAATCCCTGACGGGCAACTGCGCGTTGAGAGGCGGCTCTCAACGCGTAGTTGCTGCTTGCTTCAGCGCCCCAACGGCAGCGCCACACCGATCAGTGCGAACAACCCGCCGCAGCACCTGTTGAAGCCCTTGCCACCCTTGCTCAGCCACGGCCGAATGCGATAAGCCAGCCGCGCCAGCAGGTATTCGACCACAAACTCGACACTGGCGAAGGTCGCCGCCATCACCACGAACTGCAGCGCCAGGCCGCGTTGCGGGTCGATGAACTGCGGCAGGAAGGCGCCATAGAACAGCAGCACCTTGGGGTTGGCCATGGCCGACAGGAAGCCCTGGCGGAACAACCCGGCATTGCCCAGTCGGGCGCTGCCCGCGTTGAGCTCCAGGTGCAGCGCCGGGGTACGCCACAGTTGGATACCCAGCCACACCAAGTAGGCGCCACCGACCCATTTGAGCACCGTCAGCACCTGGGCCGAGGCCTGCAGCAGGGCGCTCAGGCCGAACATGGCCAGGGCGATCAGGGCACTGAAGCCGAACACCCCGCCGACGATGGTGAACAGCGTGCGCCGCGCGCCATACAACGCGCCGTGGGTCAGCGCCAGCAGGCTGTTGGGGCCTGGGGTCAGCGACAGGCCGATGCTGGCGAGCAGGTAGATGAGCCAGGTGTCGAGTGCCATGGGGTATGCCTTGTAGGTTTGCAGGGCGCCAGTGTAGGGCTGGACAGGTGGCTTTTAGGGGTATGATTCGGACATCTGACGGTAATATCTGGACATTCTGCATGACCCCTGACTTGCGCCTGCTGATCCTGCCCGTGCCGGATTTCGCCTTGCTGCCGTTTGGCGCCTTTCTCGACAAGCTGCGCTTCTCCGCCGACGACGAGGACTACAGCCGCCAGCGCTATTGCAGCTGGACCGTGCTGGGGCTGGACGCGGCACCCGTCGCATCCAGCAGTGGTGCGGTGGTGCAGGTCGAAGCCAGTGTCGAACAGGTGGTTTGGCGCGATTACGACTACCTGGTGCTGTTTGGCGGGCGCAGTGCGGGGGCCACGGTTGCGCTTGCCCCGCGTTACCGGGCCCTGTTGAAACAGGCAGCGAAGGCTGGGGTGAAGCTGGTGGGCGTCGACAATGGGGTGTTTCTGCTGGCCGCCTGCGGTGTGCTGGACGGGCACAAGGTGGTGGTGCACTGGCGCCACGAGGCCGAGTTTCGTGCTGCGTTCCCCAGGGTGCAGGTACTGACCGAGCAGCTGTATTGCATGGACGGCAGCCGTATCACCTGCGCGGGAGGGACTGCAGCCATTGACCTGGCAGTGGAGCTGATCGCCCGCGCCTGTGGCCGGGCCCGGGCGCTCAAGGGCCTGGCCGACATGCTGGTGGATGAGAGTCGCGACAGCCGTCATGCCCTGCGCTCGCTGGAAGCAGGGCCGGGGCGCGGGCGCCAGGTGCAGCGGGCCACTGCGTTGATGCGCCATCACCTGGCATCGGGGCTTTCGATCGAGCAACTGGCGGCGCAGCTGGGCATCAGCCGGCGCCAGCTCGACCGCCAGTTCCAGGCCAGCCACGGCACGAGTGCCAAGGCCTGGTGGCTGGAATTGCGGCTGCAGCAGGCGCGCTGGCGGTTGGTCAACGGCAGCCACAGCCTGGCGCAGATTGCCGAGGAGGTGGGTTTGGGAGATGGGAGTTACCTGGGTAAATGGGTGAGGCGGCGCTTTGGTTGTACGGCGTCGGCATTGCGCAGCAGTCGCGCGTCGGATTAGCCAAGGAGTTAGCTGCGCGCCCGGTGTAGGAGCGGCCTTGTGTCGCGAAATGGCTGCACAGCAGCCCCGGCTATCGCGCATAGGGTGAAGATCGCTGGGGCCGCTATGCGGCCCTTTCGCGACACAAGGCCGCTCCTACAAGTTCCTCACCGAGTCGTGAGTCAACGCGCACCACCCGCCCCGCGCTCGCGCAACGCCTTGGCCACTTGCGCCTCGATGGCGTAGGCCGGCCCCTCCAGGTCATCGTAATTGCGGGTATAGCGCCGGGCGAATTCCTCCACCCCCAGCTCCTGGTACTGCTGCACGTGCTTGAGCTCGTGGGCCCACAGCGCCACGTTGTCCTCGGCATCGGCTGCGTTGCGGAAGATCACCGTGTCGATCAGGGTCACGGCGTTCACATCGGGGTTCTGCAGCATGGCGTTGGCGGCGCTGACCTGCTGCTCATCGCCTACCCGATAGCGCACCGTATCGAGCACGGCGAAGTCGTACCAGGTTTCGAGCTGGGCACGGATATGCAGCGGGATCGGCTGGGTGCCTCGGTTGGTGGCGTCATCGCGGGCCTGGCGCAGGGCAAACACCAGGCTGGCGGTGGCCATGCGCTCGACATCCTGCAGCACCTGCCCGCCCTGGTTGGGGTCGAGCGGGGCGCAGAAGCACACCACCAGGCAGACCTGGTATTGCCCTGTGGGGCAGCTTTGCTGGGCGGCGGCGGGGAGTGCAAGCAGCAGGCCGAGCAGGGTGCTAGCAATCTTCATCGAACACCTTGCCGACCAGCGCGCGACTGGCCTCCAGCACCTGTTCCTGCACCTGTTCGCTGGCGAGCATGCGCCCGACCACCAGCGCCCCGACGCACTGGCTGAGCAGTGCCCAGGCCAGTTGCGGGTCCTTAAGGGTGTCGCTCCAGGCCTGGTGCAGTTCCACCAGCCAGTGCTCGGCCTCCTCTCGCACCGGGCGTTCGGCACGGGCGATCTCCACGCCCAGTGGCGGCAATGGGCAGCCACCTTCAGCGTTATGCAGGTGAGCGAGGGTCAGGTACTGCTCAAGCAGGCGCTTGAGGCGTGCGCGGTCGGGGCTGCGGTTGGCCTGGCGCGCCAGCGGGCTGTTGCACAGCTCGCGGCGGACCACCTCGGTGAACAGGTCGTCCTTGGACGGAAAATGGTTGTAGAACGCGCCGCCGGTCAGGCCGATGGCCTTCATCAACCCGGCCACGCCGGTGCTGGCGAAGCCGCCGCGCTTGGCCAGCGCGCCGCTGCTGGCCAGCAGTTTCTCGCGAGTCTGTTGCTTGTGTTCGGTGGAGTAGCGCATGCACAGGACCTCGTTGCGCTGGCTTGACGGTGGCGTGATCGTAGCATAGCGTTCGTTTACTAAACGATCATTCATCAATGGAGAGGTCCATGGCAGAACAACAAAAGGTCGTGCTGGTGATCGGTGCAGGGGATGCCACCGGCGGCGAAATCGCCAAGCGCTTCGCCCGCGAGGGCTACACCGCCTGTGTGACCCGGCGCCAGGCCGAGAAGCTGCAGCCGTTGCTGGACGAGATCCGCGCCGCAGGCGGGCAGGCCCATGGCTTTGGCTCAGATGCGCGCAAGGAAGAAGAAGTGGCCGAACTGATCGAGACCATCGAGCGCGATATCGGCCCGATCGAGGCGTTTGTCTTCAATATCGGCGCCAATGTGCCTTGCAGCATCCTCGATGAGACACCGCGCAAGTACTTCAAGATCTGGGAGATGGCCTGCTTCGCCGGCTTCCTTACCGCGCAAGCGGTGGCACGGCGCATGGTCCAGCGTGAGCGGGGCACTATCCTGTTTACCGGTGCCACTGCCGGCACCCGCGGTGCCGCCGGCTTCGCGGCCTTCGCTGGGGCCAAGCATGGCCTGCGCGCCCTGGCCCAAAGCATGGCGCGGGAACTGGGGCCACGGAACATCCATGTCGCCCATGTGGTGGTCGATGGTGCCATCGACACCGCCTTCATCCGCGATAGCTTCCCCGAGCGTTATGCGCTGAAGGACCAGGACGGCATCCTCGACCCTGCGCATATCGCCGACAGCTACTGGTTCCTGCACGCCCAGCCGCGTGACGCCTGGACCTTCGAGCTGGACCTGCGGCCGTGGATCGAACACTGGTAACCCCTCCCTGAAGAAAGGACTGCCGTATGAGCAAGACCGTTGAGTTCTATTTCGACCTGGGCAGCCCGGCCAGCTATTTGGCCTGGACCCAGCTCCCCGCACTGTGCGCGCGCCACGATGCGCAGCTGTTGTACCGGCCGATGCTGCTGGGCGGGGTGTTCCAGGCTACCGGCAACGCTTCCCCGGCGATGGTGCCAGCCAAGGGGCGCTACATGTTCATCGACCTCAAGCGTTTTGCCGACCGCTATGGCGTGCCGTTTGGGCTGCCGCCGGGGTTTCCGGCCAACACCTTGAACCTGATGCGTGGGGTCATTGGCACACAATTGCAGGCACCGGCTCGTTTCGAGGCGTTGCTCAAGGTGTTGTTCGAGGGCTGGTGGGGGCAGCAGCGCAACCTGTCGGACCCCGCCGTGCTGGCGGTGACGTTGCAGGAGGGCGGTTTCGACCCTGAGGCGTTTCAGGGGCTGGCTGCGCAGGACGAGGTCAAGCAGGCCTTGAAGGAGGCCACCGGGCAAGCCGTGGCGCGCGGTGTGTTCGGCGCGCCGACCTGTTTTGTCGGGGAGCAGATGTTCTTTGGCCAGGACCGTCTGGACTTTGTCGAGGAGGCCTTGGCGCGTTAGGCCAGCAGCTGTTCGATGCGCTGGCGTTCCCATAGGCTCAGGTGGTCGACGGGGTTGGTGCCGTAACGGTGCCAATCCTCGAGCGCGCCCTGGCGCCCGTCGGGGCTTGCGCACTGGCTGCAATGGGCCAGGCCTTCGTCGTCCAGGGCCAGGCTCAAACGCCAGCCCTCGATGCACACGGCCACCTCCGCGTCGCGGGTGATGATCTCCAGCGGCGCAACGCCGAGGGCGGCGTCGCGCAGGCACTGGTAGGCTTCACGGCTGCTGACCAGGGGCATCGTGTAATCAGAAGTTCGCCGGGGTGTTGGCGCTGATGATCTCGGCCTCGTCCGGGCCGATATTCTTGAAACTGTGGGCGAGGGTGGTGGGGATGTAGTAGCCGTCGCCCGCGTTGAGGATGCTCACCTGGCCGTCGACCCACAGTTCCATGGTGCCGCGAGTGACCAGGCCGCACTCTTCGCCTTCGGCATGCACGATCGGCTCGCCGGAGTCGGCACCGGGGGCATACAGCTCGCGCAGCATGCGCATCTGCCGGCCTTCGACGCTGGCGCCGACCAGCAGCATGCGCAGGCCGTTACGGCCCAGGTCGGGCTGTTCGCCGCCGCGGAACACGAAGCGTTCTTCGCGCACCGGCTCGTCGAAACTGAAAAATTCCGCCAGGGACATGGGGATGCCTTCGAGCAGTTTTTTCAGGGAACTGACCGAGGGGCTGACGCGGTTCTGTTCGATCTGCGAGATCGTCGAGTTGGTCAGGCCGCTGCGACGGGCCAGTTCCCGTTGCGAGAGGTTGTTGCGTTCACGCACCAGTTTGAGTCGTGTCCCCGTGTCCATAGCCGCCTTGTTTGCAGAGGTGTAAAAAATAATGGGCGACGCATTAAAACACACTCTGCCTGCTTGCGCGCTGTGCGTGTCAGTGGCGATTGTCGGCTGGTGTGGGCCATAGCCCGACCAGCAACAACAAGGCGGCCACGGCCAGGAATGGCAAGCGCGGATCGACGGCATACACCAACGTGCCGGCCAAGGGCCCGATCACCGCGCCCATGCCCTGGGCGGCGCCAACGGAGCCGGCGGTAGCACCCTGTTCCGAGGCGTGCATGGCATTGGCCGCCATGGCCGAGAAGGCCGGGAATACGAAGCCCATGCCGAATGCGGCAATGAAGAACGCTGCCCACAGCCATGGCGCACTGGCGGCAAAGGACGCGGCGGCAAAGCCCAGCCCGGAAACGCTGGCACCCACGCGGATCATCTTCAGCGGTGGCCATTCGAGCTGACGCAGCAGCACCTGCGCCAGCATCAGCGCCACGCCCACGCTGGTCAGCGCCACACCGGCCGCCTGGGCGGCCTCGCTTGCGGCCAGTTGCAGGCGGTCGAGGGCGAAGAAGCCAACGGTGATCTGCGACACGGTCACGCTGAGCATGGCGCTGAAGGCCACCAGCAGCGGCCGGCGCAGGCGTGGGTCGGACAGCCGCACCGGGCTTGGCGCATGGCGCTGGGGCAGCGGCTGTGGCTTGAGCTTGAACAGCAGCACCACGAACGCCGTGGCCGGCAGCACTGACAGCACGTAGAACGGCAGGCTCAGGCTGTAGCGCGAAAGCAGTGCCGCCAAGGCCGGGCCGAGCACCAGGCCGACGGCGTTGGCGGCACCCAGCGAGGCCATGGCCCGGGCCCTGCGCTGCGGTTCGACATGGTCGGCGATCAGGGCATTGCCGGCCACTGGCAGCGCCGCGTAGAAGGCGCCGATCAGGCCGCGGGTCAGCATCAGGCCGATGAACGCCAGGGTGGCTCCGGGCAACCAGCGCAGGGCGCCGTCGATGAACAGGCACAGCAGCCAGTAGGCCAGGGTGAACCCGGCGCTGCCTAACAGCAGCACCCGGCGCCGGCCGAGGCGATCGGCGGCGCGGCCCCAGGGCCGGGCCAGCAGCACCCAGACCACGCCGGCCACGGTGACCGCCGCACCGGCCTGCCAGGTGGCCATGCCCAGCAGGCGTGCGATCGGGCCGATCAGGGCAACGAAGGCCATCATCGACAGGGTGCAGGCCATGTTGACCAGCAGCAGCGGGCGCAGGTCGAGGGTGCTGGCCGGGGTGAGGGTGGCAGGGTCCTTTGCGAGGTTCATGGGCAGTCCGTGGCAGTTCGGCAGAATAAGCACCGATGTTAGTAATAATTATTTACATCTGTCGATCCCGCGCGGCCGCCGGTGTTCATTCACCTCGGCGCAACGGGCCGGGCCACATGCTACGCAACACGCCGTCGCGGCGCACCAGGGCATGCATCAGCGCCGCGCCCAGGTGCACCAGCACGGTGGCGAACAACAGGTAGCCGGCCCAACCGTGGGCCTGGCGCAGCACCGCGTACAGTTGCAGGTCGTGGGGGGCGATGGCTGGTAACTGCAGCGGGCGTGGATAGCCGCCCGCCGAAAGCATCGCCCAGCCCAGCAGCGGCATGGCCAGCATCAGGGCGTACAGCAGCAGGTGCGAGGCGCCGGCGGCCAGGCGCTGAATCGCAGGCAGGTCGTGCGGCAGCGGCGGGTGCGGCAGGCTCAGGCGCAGGCAGATACGCAGTAGCACCAGCACCAGCAGGGCCAGGCCGGTGGCCTTGTGCAGTTCGACCATCACTGGATGGTGGGTGGACAGGTTGCTGACCATGCTCACGCCGATGAACAACATGGCCAGGATCAGCACCGCCATCAGCCAGTGCACCAGGCGGGCCAGGGGGTGGAAAGCGGCGGGGGTCATGGGCGGGCTCCTTCGCTCAGGGCTTCATGGCTGCGGCGGTTGAACGACACCGAGTAGGCCGCCGAGCGGGCGGCGAGGATCGGGTCGTCGGACGGTTCGATGCCGTGGGGCAGGATCAATGGGTCGAAGTTGAGGTCGCGGCAGGCACCCTGTTCGGGGCCGTCCACCCGCTCCAGCACCAGGGTGCCGGCGTCGATGCTGCTGCGCTCGCTGGGCCAGGGGCGGGCCGGGTCGTCCACCGGGTCGTCAGGCTCGGCCAGGGTCAGGCGCAGGGTCCAGCGCAACGGGCCTTGTGCCAGGCGCTGGGCGAGGTCGTGCTGGAGGAACTGCTTGTCATCGACCTGGGCGGGCAGGGCGGCGAACGGCGTCTGTGGCTCCAGCGTCCAGCGCACCGGGTGTTTGTTGCCGCGGGCGTCGATCAGGAGGAAGGCATTGATGCTGTTGTAGGCGGTACTGGCAAAGCTGTCGCTGGGTTTGTAGGCCGCCGCCCATTGGCGGAATGCTGCGCTTTCCGGGTGGGCGGCAAAGAACGCCTGGAGCCTGGCCGGGTCGGGCTTGCCGGTGGCCGGAACCGGGGTGCTGGCCAGCACCTGCTCATAGAAGGCTTCGGGCGTGCTGACCGCCAGCACCGGCGGGTTGTTCATGCCGGTACGCCAGACTTGGCCGTCATCGCTGCTCAGCTCGATGGCCAGGCTGCGCACCGGCACCGCGGTGTCCGGGGCGAACGGGTTGGCGCCGCCGATGGCGAAGCGGCCGATCACCGGCACCTTCTGCTGGCTGAACACCCGGGCCGTGGAAAACGGCGCGGCCTGGCCGCTGCTTTGGAAGTAACCGCTGACGCACAGGCCCTTGGCGTGGTTTTTCCGGTAGCCGGGGTGATGGCCGGCCTGGGCTTCAAAGGTGTCGATGATGCGCTGGGGCGTGAGCCTGGCGGCGCCGATCCAGCCAGCGGCATAGGCGAAGCCCGCGCCGAGGGCGGCCAGGGTGACGCCGATGGCGGCCAGGCGCAGGGCTTTGGCGGGGCCGTGCAAGGGGGTGTTCATGGGGCGATCCGGTGGCGGTGAATGAGCCGGTACGACGGATGGCCCACTCTTTTATTCCAGATCAGGGAATAGATTTTCGCTTGCGCCGTCTGCCACTTACACTGACTGCCCATTGGGGCCTGGAACCCGACCATGCACGACCTGGACGACCATCAATGGCGCGAGCTGCTGCAACGCCTGCGCCGCTTCGCCCTGTGGCTGACCCGCGAAGCCAGCAGCGCCGACGACCTGGTCCAGGCCACGGTTGAACGCGCCCTCAGCCGGCGTGGCCAGCAGCGCGAGATGGACAGCCTGCGGCCCTGGCTGTTCACCATCCTTTACCGGTTGTTTCTCGACGGCAAACGCCGCGAACGCCTGCATGCGCGCTGGCTGGCCTGGTTCGGCCGCAGCCAGGCCGAGGAGCCGCTGGGCGGTGATACCGAGAGCATCGTGCTGGCCCAGGCCGACCTGCAGGCGTTCGCGCGGCTGTCGGCCGAGCAGCGGGCGCTGCTGTTGCTGGTCAGCGTCGAGGGTTTGAGCTACAAGGAGGCCGCCGAAACCCTGGGTATCCCCATCGGCACGGTGATGTCGCGGCTGTCGCGCGCCCGCGCCGCCTTGCGTGAACTGACCGAGGGCAACCCGGCGCCAACGTCCCTGCGGAGACTCAAATGACCCGTCTGATCCCCACCGAGCATGAACTTCATGCCTACATTGACGAACGCCTGACGCCTGAGCGCCGGGCGGAAGTGGCGGCCTGGCTGGCAGCCAACCCGCAGGAGGCAGCGCGGATCGAGGCCTGGCGCAACGATGCTCGGCGGCTGCGGGCGGCTCTGGCGGGGTTTGCCGAGCGCCCTGTGGACCCTGAACTGGATCTTGCCCCGCTGCGCCGTCGCCTGCGCCAGCGTCGGCAGCGGCGGCTGGCCTCGGCGGCGGTTTTGGTGCTGGCGGTGGGATTGGGTGGGCTGGGGGGCTGGAAGGCGCGGGAGGCGACCTTGGTAGTCGCTGGATTGCCTATGGCCGATGCGGTGCAGGCGCACCGGATGTTTGCCGAGGCGTCCACGCTGGATATTCAGGCGAGTGATCCGGGGCGGCTGCAGGCTTGGCTGGGGCGGCATTTCAATCGGGTGGGGCAGTTGCCTGATCTGAGTGGGTACGGCTTTCAGCCGGTGGGGGCGCGGCTGTTGAGTAACGAGGTGGGGCCGGCGGCGCTGCTGGTGTTCGAGGATGGCCAGGGGCAGCGGATCAGTCTGTTCTTGCGCTCGCCTGGTGAGCGGTTCGAGCGGATGCCCAGTGGGCAGCGTACCGATGGGGGGCTGGAGGCGCGGTACTGGTCCCATGGGGACTACAATTTTGCGTTGGTCAGTGCGGTGGATGATAGTCGGGGGGAGGCTTTGCGGCGGGCTTTGAATCTTAGTTTGTGAGTGGGTTGCTAGTTGCTAGTTGCTAGTTGCTAGTTGCTAGTTGCTAGTTGCTAGTTGCTAGTTGTTGGTTGTTGGTTGTTGGTTGTTGGTTGTTGGTTTTGGAAGTTGTATGCGCATTCATTTGTGATGTCGACGCTTAGGGGACTGTCAGTTTTTTTGTGTTCGGGCCGGTAATGGCCTGCCGCTAGGCAGGCCCTGATTTTCACCAGGTCGGCCTGATGAACCGATCTCCGTACAAAATCGCAAATTG
>NZ_JBDJLM010000093.1:0-17674 GCF_039673365.1 Pseudomonas sp. TWI923
CTACAGGGAAATGCGATCCTCTGTAGGAGTGGCCTTGTGCCGCGAAAGGGCCGCAAAGCGGCCCCGGCGGTCTCAAGCCAGGCGCGCCAAAGGCTGCTCGGCAAACTTCACCCCAGCCAGCCCATGCTTGATCAGCGCACGGATATTGCCATGGTCGCTGCCCTCTGGCGTGGCCACCACATCACGGTAGTGCTCGCCAAAGGCCAGCAGCGCTTCCTGGTCGCTCAAGCCTTCCAGCAAGGCCAGGCCCAGGGTCTTGCACGAACCTTCATTCTGCCCGGCGGCGTTGTGCACATCACCGTTGTCGAAGGCTTGTGGCTGGTAGCTGTAGTTGGCGGCGATGAACGCCAGGGTGTCGGCGAAAACGTGTTCGCCGCTGGCGAGGCTGCTGCGCAGGGTGTTCAAGTCAGTCACGGGGTTTTCCTTGTTCGAACGCCGCCTGTTGTTCGGCGCTGGCTTCTTTCTGGTATTGGGCTTTCCACTCGGCGTAGGGCATGCCGTACACCGCTTCACGGGCGTCATCCATGCTCAGGTCGACCTGGCGCTCGTCGGCGGCGGCCTTGTACCACTTGGACAGGCAGTTGCGGCAGAAGCCGGAGAGGTTCATCAGGTCGATGTTCTGCACGTCGGTGCGCTTTTGCAGATGGTCGACCAGGCGCCGGAACGCGGCGGCTTCGAGTTCGAGCTGTTGTTGGGGAGTCATGGCGGTCTCTCAGGTCATGCGGTTCTTCAGATGGCGGCCACCGTTGATGACCACCTGGCTGCCGGTGCTGTACTGGCTGTGCAGCAGGAACAGCACGGCGTCGATCAGCGGGCGGGCGCCGGGTTCGAACTCCAGCAGGGCTTTTTTCAGCGTCTGCTGGCGATAGTGCTCGTCGCCACCCTCTTTGAGGATCAGCAGGCCCGGCAGGATACCGTTGACGCGCACCGTGGGCGCGTACTTTTCGGCGAACGACAGCACCATGTTCTGCAGCGCGGCCTTGGTCGCGGCATAGCCGATATGGCTCTTGCTGCCGCGCGAAGAGGTCTCGTCGCAGATATGGATGATGTCGGCCTTGTCTACCTTGCCCAGCAGCTCACCCAACGCCAGGTTGAGGTGGTAGGGCGCCTCGACGTGCAGGCGGAACATGGTGTCGAGGTTGTCCAGGCCGTCGTCGAGCCACAGCGAGGCGTTGTGGATGATCGCGCGCAAGCCGTCGAAATGCTTGTGCAGGTGGTCGATCAGCGCCTGGCGGTCGTCGGCGTTGGTGAGGTCGGCCTGGAACTGCTGGATGTTCGGGTGCGCCGCGTGTGCATTGAGGCTGCGGCTGGCGCTGACCACCGTATGGCCGGCCTGGGCCAGCTCCAGCGCCAGGGCCAGCCCGACACGCTGGCTGGCACCGGTAATGAGGATAGGGCTGTTCATGTTCGGGGCGGTCTGCCGTCTGTCCGTGCGTGATGCCCCAGCATACCCGAACTGCACCGCCTTGCGAGCCCGTGCCTCAGCGGCTGCGCAGGCCTTCGGCGCGGTCTGTGGCCGAGCGCGGCGCCGGGTTCAGCCAGCCGGCCAGCAGGCGCGTCGACAGCGGGATGAACAGGTACACCATGAGCGGCGTCAGGGCCAGGGTGCTGAGCAACACCCGCGGTAGCAGATCGAGTGGCGCAAGCCAGTGGCCGAACAGCAGGTTGAACAGCAACGAGACGGGGAAGAACGCCAGCCAGATAGCCGTGGCCTGCTTCCAGCGTGGCGGTTTTTGCACCATGTTGGTGCCGAACCAGTCGTCGATGCCGCTGACGCGCCTCTCTTTGGGGCGTTCGAACAGGCCGTCACCGCGCTGCAACCAGGTGCGACGCGAGGCTGAATATTCCCAGGCGTGCAGGGTTTGCTCATTGGTGAAGCGGAAGATGATCTGGAATTCATCGCCTTCGGCAGGCGGGGCGAGGATGCCTGAGCCCAGGTAGCCGGGGAAGTCGGTGGCCAGCTGTTCGCCTTCGTGCAGCCAGGCCAGCAGGTCCTGGTAGCGGCCATGGGCGGCGCGGCGCGACACCATCAGGGTGACGGGGTGGGTAGACATCGTGTATCTCCTGGCGACGGGGCTGGCGGGTAGCCGGCCCCTTGGCATGCGGCCCGGGGTGGTGGGCGGCGCAGGCATGCTTGCAAGAATCGGGCGCGGATTATGCCCGATCATCGATGACCGTAGGAGCGGCCTTGCGTCGCGAAGGGGGCGCAAAGCGCCCCCAGCAGTCTCAGAACCTGTGAAAACCTGTCAGAAGTTCGCTTGCGCGTGCAACTCGGGGTGGGCCTGGCGGTGGGCCTGAAGAATGTACTCGCGCAGGCGCTCGATCTCTTCGACCGGCGTGTGCGACAGGTCGTAGGCGGCCAACCTGGGGCCGATGCGCCGGCGCAACACGCCGTGCAGGCCGATCGGCGGGATGTCCTCGGCGGCGAAGTGCAGCTCGAAATGCGCCGGTGCCTTGCTCTGTCCGTGGACTTCCACCAGCACGCCCTTGAACGAAATATCCCGTACCCACAGGTCGCTGGCCTGGTGGTGGGCGTCGAGCAATGCTGTCGGTTGCTCCAGCGACAGGCGCCACGGGCGCAGCATGGGGCCGTCTTCGTAGATGTCCGGTGAGCCCAGTTGCAGGTGCAGGGCGTGGAACTCGTCTTCGACCAGTTGCAGGGGGAAGCTCAGCTGCTGGTTGTTGAAGCTGGCCTGCAGCGTGACCTGTTCATTGGCCACCAGGCGGGTGAGCAGGTCCTTCAGACGACGGTCGCCATTGACCAGCAGGCTCGACATGGGGTCGGCCAGGTTCAACTGCGGCGAGTGCTGCATGTTCTGGATGAAATCCAGCTCGTCCTGGGAGAGAAGGGCGTCTGCTTGCATGGTCGAACTCGAGGAAGCGATCGGTAATGGCGATTACGTCAAGGGGGTGGACAGTGGTGTATGGGTTTGGTTCAGGTCACTGGTCGGATTGTTTGCGCGGCTGTGACTTTAGGGGGAGGCGGCCTTTTGCCACTGTCGGGTGCTAGTATCCTACGCTTTCACTCAGTTTCGGAATCCTCACCTGATGAAAGTCGCCATTATTTCTGGTTCGGTCTATGGCACCGCCGATGAAGTCGCCCGTCATGCGGTGTCGCTGCTCAACGCTGCCGGCCATGAAGCCTGGCATGCAGGCCGTGCCACCCTGCAGGATATCGAGGGCTTTGCCCCGCAGGCCTTGCTGGCGGTGACCTCGACCACCGGCATGGGCGAACTGCCCGACAACCTGATGCCGCTGTACAGCGTCATTCGCGATGTACTGCCCGCGGCCTGGCGTGGCTTGCCGGGTGCCGTGATCGGCCTGGGCGACTCCAGCTACGGCGATACTTACTGCGGTGGTGGCGAGCAGCTGCGCGAGCTGTTTGGCGAGCTGGGCGTGCGTGAGGTGCTGCCGATGCTGCGCCTGGATGCCAGCGAGACCGTGACCCCGGAGGCCGACGCCGAGCCATGGCTGGCGGAGTTTGCCGCAGCCATTCAGGGCTGACACCCCGTCGCGGGGCAAGTCGCATCGGCGCACCGCCGCTCCCACACCCTGTGGGAGCGGGTTCACCCGCGAACACGGGCATAGCCCGTGCCAGGTACCGAGTTGTCATCTTCGCGGGTAAACCCGCTCCCACAGGCAGAGTGCAGGTCTTGAGCTCGGCGCGCTCAGGTGTGCTCGCGCAACAACGCCAACCACGCCTGCGCCGCCCGTGACAGGTATGCCCCGCGTCGCCAGATGAAGGCGATGTCCCATCTCAGGTCGCCTGGTGCGCGCAACGGCAAGCGCACCACCCCGGGCCGCTCCAGGGCCCGCGCGACCACCCTCGGCAGCAACACCACCCCTTGGCCCGCCGCCACCAACGAGGCAAGAAAGTCCGCCTGGCCGCTGCGCCCGCCTTCCTTCGGGGTAAAACCAACCTGCTGGCAGGCGCTGAGCAGGCGGTCATTGAGCATGAAACTGCGTTGGTACAGCAGGAACGGCGTATCGGCCAATTGCGCCAGGTCGACTTCTGCCTGGCCCGCCAGGGCATGCTCGGCGGGCAGCAGGGCATCCAGCGGCTCATTGCAGAAGGGTTGGTAGTCGAACGCCGGGTCGCTCGGCGTCAGGCTGCCGCCCAGCTCCAGCTCGCCACTCTTCACCGCCTGCTCGACCATACGGCTGCCGCCTTCGAGCAGTTGCACCGAAATCTGCGGGTAGCGCCGCCGGTACTCGGCGAACAACCCGGCAAACAGTGCATCACTGCCCAGCAAAGGCAGGCCCAGGCGCAGCTCGCCACGGGCCATCTGGCCAAGATCGTCCAGTTCGTTGAGCAGTTCCTGGCGCTGGCGCAGCAACACTTCGCCACGCTCCAGCACGATGCGCCCGGCGGCGGTCAGCAGCAGCTGCGAACCCTGGCGCTCGAGCAGTGGCTGGCCGATGGCCTGCTCCAGCTGGGCGACCTGCTTGCTCACTGCCGACTGGCTGATGTGCAGGGTGCCCGCGGCCTGGGTGAAGCCACCCCGGTGAACGACTTCGATGAAGCTGCGCAGCTGTTTGAATTCCATGCTCTGAATTCCATTATGGAATGGCGAGCAGTCTAACAATTCGCTTTTGGCCTTTGCGACCGACTTTTACACTGGGCACGTTGTCGAGGACCGTGCCCATGAACCCTGCATTACTGAAAAGAACCTGCCGCCTGCTCGCTGAACTGGCGGTGCTGCTGGCCCTGTTTTTGATCGGCGGCCAGCTTGCGACCTGGCTGGGCTGGCCGATCCCCGGCGGGGTGATGGGCCTGGCGCTGCTGCTCATGCTGTTCGCCACAGGCCTGCTCAAGCCCGCCACCCTGCAATTGGGTGCCGGATGGCTGATGGCCGAGATGTTGCTGTTCTTCATCCCCGCGCTGATGAGCCTGCTGGACTACGGCAGCCTGTTGCGCAGCGAAGGCTGGCGCATCTTGCTGGTGATCGCGGTAAGTACCCTGCTGGTGATGGTGGTCACCGCCGCGACGGTCGAGTTGGTGTGCCGCTTGAGGCTGCGCCATGAACCTTGAACCCAAGTCATTGTTCTGGCTGGCGCTCACTTTGGCCGCCTATGTGGGCAGCCGCTGGCTGTACCGGCGCAGTGGGCGCTACCTGCTGTCGCCACTGATCCTGGTGCCGGCACTGTTGCTGGCGGTGGCCGTGCCGCTGCACACCGCCTACGCCGAATATGCGCGCAACACCCATTGGCTGATGGGCGTGCTGGGCCCGGTGACGGTGGCCTTCGCCGTGCCGATCTGGCAGCAGCGGGCACTGTTGGCGCGGCACTGGCCGGCGTTGCTGGTGGGCATGCTGGCCGGCAGCGTCGCCTCGATCGGCAGCTCCTGGGGGCTGGCGCACCTGCTGGCGCTGGACGAGTCGGTCAGCCTGTCGTTGCTGCCGCGCTCCATCACCACCCCGTTTGCCATGCCGGTGGCCCAGGACCTGGGAGGTGTACCGGAACTGACCGCGGTGTTCGTGATGTTCACCGGCGTGCTGGGGGCGGTGTTTGGCGGCGTTCTGCTGCGCTGGCTGCCACTGCGCACGCCGCTGGCGCGGGGCGCGCTGTTCGGTGTCGGCGCCCATGGCGCGGGCGTGAGCCGGGCCCAGGAAGTGGGCCGCGAAGAGGGTTCGGTGGCCGGCCTGGTCATGGTCCTCACCGGGCTGCTCAACCTGTTTGCCGCGCCGCTGCTGGTGATGCTGTTCTGACCGTTCGTGCCACTGACTCGCACGGTCATCAGGCTGGCTGCCAAGGCGACTTAACACCTTCGTATTGGCTTCTAGACTGAGCCTCGACATAGAGAGCACATGTATGTGCCGAGGTAACTTGCAATGAACGCAGCCTTGCCCTATTCCGACACTCAAACACCAATACCGGGACGACCCTGATGCCTCTGGCCGAGATTCCATTGTGCGTCTGGCGCACCCGGAGCCAGGGTTTCACCTTCCGGGGCCAGAGCATCCGCTACTGGACGGCAGGGCAAGGAGAGCCTCTGCTATTGCTACACGGTTTCCCCACCGCCAGCTGGGATTGGCACTACCTGTGGGTACCGCTCACCCAACGCTTTCGCGTAGTGGCCTGCGACATGCTCGGCTTCGGCGATTCGGCCAAGCCCGCAGACCACGACTACAGCCTGCTGGAGCAGGCCGACCTGCAGCAGGCGCTGCTGGAGCACCTGAAGATCGACCAGCCGGTGCACTTGCTGGCCCATGACTATGGCGGCAGTGTCGCCCAGGAACTGCTGGCCCGGCACCACGAGCAACGCCTGCAGGTCGCCAGCTGCGTGTTCCTCAACAGCGGCCTGTTCCCCGAGAGCTGCCGCGTGCTGCTGATCCAGAAACTGCTGCTCAGCCGCCTTGGCTGGCTGGTGGGGCGCTCGTTCGGGCGCGACGACCTGGTGCGTAATGTCACCCAGGTCTACGGGCCCTGCACCCACCCCAGCGAAAGTGCGCTGGACGACTGCTGGAGCCTGATCGCCGCCAACGGTGGCCAGCGCATCCTGCACAAGCTGATCAACTTCATGCCCGAGCGCCGGGCGCAACGCGAGCGCTGGGTCGGTGCCCTGCAGCGCGAAGGCGTGCGGCTGCGCTTCATCAATGGTGCGGTCGACCCGCTGTCCGGCGCGCACATGGTCGAACGCTACCGGCAAGTGGTGCCCGAGCCGGACACCGTGTTGTTGCAGGGCATCGGCCACTACCCGCACACCGAAGCGCCGGTGCAGGTACTGCGCCACTACCTGGCCTTTCGTGAACAACCGCTGAGCTACGTGCCACAGAAAGTCGCCTGGTCGTGACCGGGCGATCATCGCCATGGGTTATCCCCCGGCATTCGCCGGGGCGCGCTTGATTGTCGGGCGGCGAGGGCTGGCCGACACTGCGCGCATCCTTCATCTACCTGGAGCCTTGAGCATGAGCGAACCGGTAAGTCTGCAAGATCGCGTGGTGATCGTCACAGGGGCCGGTGGCGGCCTGGGCCGGGCCCATGCACTGTTGTTCGCCAGGCACGGGGCGAAGGTGGTGGTCAACGACCTGGGTGGCAGCAGCCACGGCGAGGGCGCCAACGTGTCGGCGGCTGACCGGGTGGTCGAAGAAATCCTCGCCGCTGGCGGCACGGCGGTGGCCAACCACGACTCGGTGACCGATGGTGCGCGTATCGTCGAACAGGCCCTGGACAGCTTTGGCCGGGTCGATGTGCTGGTGAACAACGCCGGCATCCTGCGCGACAAGACCTTTCACAAGATGGAAGACAGCGATTGGGAGCTGGTTTACCGGGTGCATGTCGAGGGTGCCTACAAAGTCACCCACGCCGCCTGGCCGCATCTGCGCGGGCAAAACTGGGGGCGGGTGATCTTCACCTCGTCCACCTCGGGCATCTACGGCAATTTCGGCCAGGCCAACTACGGCATGGCCAAGCTTGGCCTGTACGGCCTGACCCGTACCCTGGCCATCGAGGGGCGCAAGCACGGCATCCTGGTCAATGCCATCGCCCCTACCGGCGGTACCCGCATGACCGAGGGGCTGATCCCGCCTCAGGTGTTCGAGCAGCTCAAGCCCGAATTGATCAGCCCGTTGGTGGTGTTTCTCGGCAGCGAGCAATGCCAGGACAGCGGCCAGCTGTTCGAGGTGGGCGGTGGCTGGGTGGGCAAGGTGCGCTGGGAGCGCAGCCAGGGCGTGGGCTTCGATCCGCGAGAGGGTTTCACGCCGGAGCAGGTGGCGGCCAACTGGGGGCGGATCGGTGATTTCGAAGGCGCGAGCCACCCGCAGGACAGTTTCCAGGCGCTGCAGCAGATGATGGCGAACTTGCAGCGGTTTCCGTTGGCGTGATCCACCCGTATTTCTTGCGGTGGCCGATCTTGCCGGCGAATAGGCCAGTGCAGATCTCCAAAGGCATGATAATGCCGGTAATCTTGTGCATCGCTCGCCAGCAGATCCCGGGTGATTCTTGCAGAATAAAAAAGGCCGCTGCAACCGCAGCGGCCAATCGAGACGTAGATCAAGGAGCTTCAAAATCAACGTCGGTGAACCATGGTGGCCCGAAAGGCGGGGGGGAGAGCGCTTCGTGCCGACCAGTGAGGTAAGAATAAGCACTTGTTGCAGTGGGAAAAATACCGGCTTCTGACATTCTCTATTACATCGTCCGTGATAATCCCTCCGGTTTCGGGCTGTAGATCCAGAGCAGTCTTCAGCCTGCGTAGGCTAGTTGAACTTTGGCCTGTCAGACTTTCCATCCTCTTTCCCTCTTTCACATTGTTCATTGTCCAGGCTCCTACGCAAATATTGGAGAGTGAACATGAACTTCGAGCCGTTTTCCCTGGCCGATACCGCAGGCTTTCCCGAGCAGATGCTCGGTGCTGCCAACCTGAGTTGCACTGGTACGCAGGCAAAGCAATTCCAGGACGATGTGCTCGGCGCACTGGCCTTGAGCACGCTGGCGCTCCAGGCACAGCTGAGCAGCGCGCCAAGGCCTCCCGAGGAAGTCGAGCAGTGGTGGTCGGAGCAGTCGGAGGTGTTATCCCGGCAGCTTCAGCATCACGTGGAGCTTGAGCTCCAGGCCTGGGCGATACAACGCCGTTCTGAAAGGCTGGCCATCGAGGCACTGTTGCCCAATGACCAGGCCAACCCGGTCATCGCTTCCGTCTCGCTGCGTACACAGGACGACATGAGCATTCGGATTCCGGGATGCGTGGCGATGCTTGCGCCTGGGGCTGACAGCGAGGCGCCCAAAGTGGTCTACGGCTTGGGTCTGGGTAAGTGGTTCGCTATAGATCAGAACTTGGCCGAGCAGATGCTTTGGGGTTTGAAGCAGGATCAGCAATGGTTAGCTAACTTGCTGCCGGAAGAGCATGAGGCTTTGTCGAGCGCGGACTCCGTCGAGCTTGAGTTCGAACCACTGGGCGAACCATTTGAAGACTATCTGATCCGTGACATGCAGGGGCTACAGGCATGGCTGGTCGAGCAGGCCTTGCAGGAGGAGGCGGGTGATATCGAGTCAGCGGTGTCAATGTACCCGCTGGTCGAGCGGACACAGAAGGCGGTGGCTGACCTGTTCGAATCCTTCCGGCGCAGACGGATGCCGGAGTGGATGCGCTACCTGTCGGACCAAGAGCGGGAGCGAATCGCCGAGCTCGACAAGGCGCTGACCCAGGCGCAGGAAGCCCTTGTGCAGCACACCAAGCACACCGACTTCCACGGGTATGCCCTGGAGACGATGAACGAATGGCTCATGGCTGCCGGTGTCACGGGTACTTCCGCGCAAGACATCGAACTGCATGTCAGCCATGACTTCGTCGCAGAGGCGCAGACGCAGACGACCAGCTTGCTGGAGTGGGTATGTGGCGGCGCCTACCTTGGGGGGCGTCTGCAGGTGGAGTGCGCCAGTGAAGAGCTGCGGGATGTGTTGACACCGGAGCATCTGGTGCAAATGGCGCAAGCGCTGGACCTTCAAGCGAGCTACGCCGAAATGGTCGAGAACGCTTACCAGGGAGATATTGCTGACGCACTGTTGCACGAGACGCTGGACGCCAAGCTGCGGCTCGCAATCCAGGCAGCTGACTATCAAGGGCTCGACCGGCGTGGGGTGGCACTGCTCGAGGCCGCCTTGGAAAACGACTGGACAGGATTGTCGATGGAGATCTCGGGGCTGAGCATCCTGCACGACGATCATCAGTTTGCCCTCACCGATCACCTGTGCCTGAGCAACGACAATGGATACCTCCTCTACGCGCCTGGCTCGCCGAAAGGTGATTTTCGCTTCTTCACGTCGCTGGAGGCATTGAGCTTCGGCGTGGGTGAGTTGACTGCCAGCGCGCAGGGGCATGCCTACCTGTTGAAGCATGGGCTGCACGACGAGCGTCTGGAGCTGGGCAAGTTCCTTCAGCTTATCCAGCGTCTGCCGTCAGCCTGGTCTGAGCAGACCGTGGCGTTGCAAGACGCGCAAGCCGAAGGCTGGGAGGAAGTGGTTGGTACCTGGGCGGTAATGAAAAAGGAGAAAATCCAGGATGATCTCAAAGCGATCAGGCCTGAAGTGTATCCCCATGGCGACGCAATCAAGTTGCAGCGTGTGACGGACCTGGGCCATGAGATGCGGGTACTGGCGTTGGAATATCAGGCTGCTGTAAAGGTCCCCACTGCCGAAGTGTATTTCCGCAAGGCTGCGGATGACCTGCTCAATGTGGGAGGCGTAGGGCCATGGATCGACCCCGATACTGTCGTGGTCGAGCAACGCAACGGTAAACGGCAGGCGCTGGTGAGCCTGCTGATCGAATCCGGTGAGAGCTTCTTCACGCCCAGGGTTGCCGGGCTTCACTCAACCGTTGGGCAGAACCTTTCGCATCTGAACCGAATGGCGATCGAGCGACGCATGCGTCAGCGCACGATCCAGATCAATTACCAGGCCGAACTGGAGCGGCTCTACCTTGGGCCGGATGATCGGATCGACACGCCTGTTCTGGAACTGCATCGGTACCTGTTGGGGCTGACCATGCAACATGATTGCCTGGTCGAGATCATGCGTGGATCACTCAAGGATCCGGCGCATGTCCAATGGCTATCCGAGGTGTGCGCGCAGTTCGAAGAGGGCAGTTTCATCGAAGACTGCAAGCTGGCCGAGCTGAGGATCAACGGTTGCCCTATTCAAGGGGCTTACTTGCTCCAATCGTCTGCGGCGCGAGGCACGTTGGTCTATCTGAGCGATGGTCCACGAGGACGGTCTTTGCTGACTGCATGGGACTTTGCCCAGCAATGGCAAGGGGACGACATCCAGGATTGGCTATTCCAGCATATCCCGGTGGCACAGGAGGAAAAGATTCATGCGCTGATCAGGGATGTCGGTAACGACAACGAGGACGATCCGACGGGGCTCAAGGGGTATGAGCGCATATTATTTTCGCTGAGGAGCTACCGCGATATTGATCACCTGGGGGCTTCGCTACGCGGTCAACTGCGGCAGTTGCTCAACGAGGCCGAAAGCAATGCCCTAGGTGTGCTGGCGCGTATCGGCCGGCAGATCTACTCGCAGCTGTGGACGATCCTCAAGATCGTGACACTGCCATTTCCGCCGGCGCGGCTGGCCATTGCTTTCGTCGATGCAGTTTATGCCTTCTACAAGGCGGCGGTGGCGCTTCGCGATGGTGAGCACTTCGAAGCGATCAAGCTCTATGTGTCCGGTGCGCTCGCCTTCCCTGGTATTGTCGATGCGTTGAAACCGTTGGCCCAGGTGGTACTCATCGAACCGGTCATGAAAGTCTGGTCGCGCTTGTTCCCGGGCCCCTCGTCGCCTAGGTTCCTCAAGCTCAAGGAGTTAATCCTGACCCACAAGCTGGAAAGACGAATTGCCACGACAATTGGCGGTGCAGTCGTTTCGGGGCTCAACAAGAAATTCGATCGGGAGCTGCTGCACTATACCGCCTACATCTCCCTGGGACGGGGGCCTGATTGCCTGCCGGGCTAAGGCTGGTAACCCATGCGTCTGCTGACAGCTTCCACCGCCGCCAGCAGGCGCTGCGCCGCAGGTCCCTGTTCATCAGCGTGGAAGATCGAGGTCGGACCGACCACGGTCATCACTGCGGCGATCTGGCCCATGGCGTTGAATACCGGGGCGGACAGGGCGTCCACCCCGGGCATCAGCAGGCCGTGCACGTGGTGCAGGCCGCTCTGGCGAATCTGTTCCAGCAGCGCCGTGTAGTCGTCGGCATTCTGCTGCCGCGCAGCCAGTTCCTGGTCGCGCAACTCGATGGTTTCCCGCTCGGGCAAATGGGCGGCGAACACCAGCCCGGTGGACGAACTCAGTAGCGGCAGCACCGAGCCGATCTGTGTCACCACAGTCACTGCGCGCACCGCCGGCTCGATGCTGACCACCGTCGCGCCCTGGTTACCCCATACGGCGATGAAACAGCTTTCGTTGAGCTCGTCGCGCAGTTGCGACAGCGGCAGGGCCGCGACTTTCAGCACATCGATGCTGCCCAGCGCCGCCATCCCCACCCGCAAGGCCTCGCGGCCCAGCCCGTAATGGTTGGTGGCCGCGTCCTGTTCGGCGAAGCCGCTTGAAATCAGGGCCTGCAGGTAACGGTGGACCTTGCTCGCCGGCATCTGCACATGTTCGGCAAGGCGCGAAAGCGAGGTGGAAGGGGAGAGTTCGGCCAGGGCCTTGAGGATGTCGGTGCCGACTTCCGCCGAGCGGACCTTCTGTTTGCCGTTGTCGGTGCTGCTGGCTTTGGCCATGGGGGACACATCTATCCAGATTTTACGGGGTGGCGCCTTTATAGCTTGACGCCTGCACGGGAGCAAATTACGTTATTCGTAATCTGATTACGAAAATAACAATGCAGACGCGCTGCCGCCCCAGGTGCCGGTTTCAGGATCGGGCTTCGCAGCCAGCTGCCCATGACGGCTCTGAGCAGCCCGGAGGCACCGAGATGACCCGCGACACCTCACCTGAACTTGAGTACCTGAGCGGTTTCGGCAACGAATTCGCCAGCGAAGCCTTGCCCGGCGCGCTGCCGGTCGGGCAGAACTCGCCGCAGAAGGCGCCCTACGGGCTGTACGCCGAGCTGTTGTCGGGCACCGCGTTCACCATGGCCCGCAGCGAACTGCGCCGCACCTGGCTGTACCGCATTCGCCCGTCGGCATTGCACCCACGCTTCGAGCGCCTGGAGCGCCAGCCGCTGGCCGGCGCCCTGGGCGCCATCACCCCCAATCGCCTGCGCTGGAACCCCCAGCCGATCCCGCCCGAACCCACCGACTTCATTGACGGCTGGTTGCCGATGGTGGCCAACTCGGCTGCGGAAAAGCCGGCCGGCGTGAGCATCTACATCTACCGCGCCAACCGTTCCATGGAGCGGGTGTTCTTCAACGCCGACGGTGAACTGCTGCTGGTGCCCGAACAGGGCCGCCTGCGCATCGCCACCGAGCTGGGCGTGCTGGACGTGGCGCCGCTGGAGATTGCGGTCATCCCGCGTGGCATGAAATTCCGGGTCGAACTGCTTGATGCCCAGGCCCGCGGCTACATCGCCGAAAACCACGGCGCGCCGCTGCGCATCCCGGACCTCGGCCCGATCGGCAGCAACGGCCTGGCCAACCCGCGTGACTTCCTCACCCCGGTGGCCCACTACGAAGAAACCAGCGGGCCGGTGCAACTGGTGCAGAAATTCCTCGGCGAACACTGGGCCTGTGAGCTCTCCCACTCGCCGCTGGACGTGGTCGCCTGGCACGGCACCAACGTGCCCTACAAGTACGACCTGCGCCGCTTCAACACCATCGGCACGGTCAGCTTCGACCACCCCGACCCGTCGATCTTCACCGTGCTGACCTCGCCCACCAGCGTGCATGGCATGGCCAACATGGACTTCGTGATTTTCCCGCCGCGCTGGATGGTGGCCGAGAACACCTTCCGTCCGCCATGGTTCCACCGCAACCTGATGAACGAATTCATGGGCCTGATCCAGGGGGCCTACGACGCCAAGGCCGAAGGCTTCCTGCCAGGCGGCGCTTCGCTGCATGGCGTGATGAGCGCCCACGGGCCGGACGCCGAGACCTGCGACAAAGCCATCGCCGCAGACCTTGCGCCGCACAAGATCGACGACACCATGGCCTTCATGTTCGAGACCAGCCAAGTGCTGCGCCCGAGCCGTCAGGCCCTCGACAGCCCGCAATTGCAGGCCGACTACGATAGTTGCTGGGCCACCTTGCCGAGCACCTTCAACCCGAACCGGAGATAACCGATGAACCACACCGCCATTGCCCGTAGCTGGGTCGAGCACGCCAACGGGCACAGCGATTTCCCGCTGCAGAACCTGCCGCTGGGCATCTTCAGCCGCCCGGGGCAGGCGCCACGTTGCGGCGTGGCCATCGGCGACGCCATCCTCGACCTTGAGGCCGTGCTGGCTGCCGGGTTGTTCGACGGTGAGGCCAAGGCCGCAGTCGAGGCCACCATGGGCGGCGCACTGAATGCCTTCTTTGCCCTCGGCCGCCCGGCGCGGGTCGCCTTGCGCGAGCGCCTGCTGGTGCTGTTGGGGGAGGGGAGTGAACACCAGGCCGCGCTTAGCGCTGCCTTGTACCCAGCCAGCACCTGCCAGTTGCACCTGCCGGCGAAGATCGGCGACTACACCGATTTCTACGTGGGCATCGAGCATGCGAAGAACGTCGGCAAGCTGTTCCGCCCGGACAACCCGCTGCTGCCCAACTACAAGCACGTGCCGATCGGCTACCACGGCCGCGCCTCGACCATTCGCCCCTCCGGTGCCGATGTACGCCGGCCCAAGGGCCAGACCCTGCCGGCCGGGCAGACCGAGCCAAGTTTCGGCCCCTGCGCGCGCCTGGACTACGAGCTGGAGCTGGGCATCTGGATCGGCCAGGGCAATGACCTGGGCCAGCCGATCCCGATTGGCGATGCCGCCGAGCACGTGGCCGGCTTCTGCCTGCTCAACGATTGGTCGGCCCGCGATATCCAGGCTTGGGAGTACCAGCCGCTGGGGCCGTTCCTGTCCAAGAGCTTCATCAGCACCGTGTCGCCCTGGGTGGTGACCGCCGAAGCGCTCGAGCCGTTCCGCTGCGCCCAGCCGGCGCGCCCGGAGGGTGACCCGCAGCCGCTGTCGTACCTGCTGGACAGCCGTGACCAGGCCGGCGGCGCCTTTGATATCGAGCTCGAGGTGCTGCTGCTGACCGAGCGCATGCGCGAGCAGAACCTGCCGGCCCATCGCCTGACCCTGAGCAGCACCCGCAGCATGTACTGGACCGTGGCACAGATGGTTGCCCACCACAGCGTCAACGGTTGCCAGCTGCAGCCGGGCGACCTGTTCGGTTCGGGCACCCTGTCGGGCGCCACGCCGGGCTCGTTCGGCAGCCTGCTGGAGATTACCGAGGGCGGCAAGCACCCGGTGGAGCTGGCCAGTGGCGAGGTGCGCAAGTTCCTCGAGGACGGTGACGAGGTCATCCTGCGGGCCCGTTGCGTGCGCGATGGCGTAGCCAGCATCGGCTTCGGCGAGTGCCGCGGCACCATCGTCGCGGCCAACTGAGGGGGCAGGGCGATGGAGCTGTTTACCTACTATCGGTCCACTTCGTCGTACCGGGTGCGCATCGCCCTGGCGCTCAAGGGCCTGGACTACCAGGCCCAGCCGGTCAACCTGCTCAAGGGCGAGCAGCGCGGCGATGACTATCTGGCGCTCAACCCGCAAGGGCGGGTGCCCGCCCTGCGCACCGACGGCGGCGAGCTGTTGGTGCAGTCGCCGGCGATCATCGAGTACCTGGAGGAGGCCTATCCACTGCCGGCGCTGCTGCCGGCCGCTGCCGAGGCGCGTGCCAAGGTGCGCGGTGTGGCGGCGATCATCGGTTGCGACGTGCACCCGTTGCACAACGTCAGTGTGCTCAACCAGTTGCGCCAGCTGGGGCACGATGAGACGCAGGTCAATCAGTGGATCGCCCACTGGATCGGCCAGGGGCTGGCGGCGGTGGAGCAATTGATTGGCGATGAGGGCTTCTGCTTCGGTGCCACGCCGGGGCTGGCCGATGTCTACCTGATCCCGCAGCTGTACGCGGCCGAGCGCTTCAACATCGACTTGGGCGGCTACCCGCGCATTCGTAGGGTAGCGGCACTGGCCGAGGCGCATCCGGCGTTTGCCAAGGCCCACCCGGCACGCCAGGTGGACACGCCGGCTCAGTGAATCGAGCGCTTGGTCGACGGTAGTTGGCCGAGCCGTTCGCTCAGTTTCAGGCGCTGGATCGGGTCGTCGGTCAGCAGCAGCGCGTGCTCCAGGTCGAAGCGTTCGGCCTGGGGGCACTCAAGGTGCTGGTAGAGCGTGGCCCGGGCCAGGTAGTCGCTGACCTGCACCGGGCCCAGTTGCATCACCCGTTCGGCATCGATGAGTGCGGCAAGGTCGTTGTCGTTGCTGCTGTGCAGCTGGCGCAGGTTGCGCGACAGGCGCTGGAGCATCTGCATCGGTGAAGCGCTGCGCAGGTGTTCGGCACTCAACGGCATCTGTGCACCGAACTGGCGGGCGAGCAGTTCGCGGCAGTCGTTGGGGTAGAGGCGGCGCCCGCCACAGGGGTCGAGCAGGTGATCGGCCCCGGGTACGCGCAACAGGAAGTGGCCGGGAAAGTTGACCCCTTCGAGCGGGATTGACAGGTGCCGGGCCAGTTCCAGGGCGAGTATGGCCAGCAGCAGCGGCTGCCCACGGCGGCGCTGCAGCACCTTGTCCATCAGCGCTACGTGCGGGCGCAGCGGGTGGTACTCATCCTGCTGGAAGCCCAGGGCGTTGAGCTGGCGCAGCAGCGGCTGGGCCAGTTCGTTCAGGGGCAGCATCGGCAGATGGCTACTGACCTCGCACTGCAGCTCGTGCACGCGCGCCAGGCCGATCGAGGGGTCGACGCTGTGATCGTGTTCGGCGGCTATCCACAGGGCGGCTTCCAGCAGGGCGGCCGGTTCGCGTTGCAGGCAGGCCAGGCAGGCTTGGCGTGGGTTCATGGGGACTCTCCATCACGCTTGTACTATTAGCCCTGGCACCGGCTTTCGTCCAGTGGTCCGCCCGCGCGGCGGCCCTTATGCGCCTGCCTATACTGGTAGGAGCACCTCTCGGGGGAGCCCGTCGATGTTCGCCCTCATGCAAAGTACCCGCACCCAGTCACTGCACCTGTTCATCGACCCGCCCACGGGGCTCAAGGCCGTGGTGGCTATTCACAGCGAACACCTGGGGCCGGCCATGGGCGGTTGCCGCTACCTGCCCTATGCCGATGACGAAAGCGCCATGACCGATGCCATCCGCCTGGCCCAGGGCATGAGCTTCAAGGCCGCCCTGGCGGGGTTGCCAATGGGCGGTGGCAAGGCGGTGATCGTGCGTAACCCGCATGTGGAGAACCGTGCGGCATTGTTCGAAGCTTTCGGCCGTTTCGTCGACACCCTTCAAGGCCACTTCATCACTGCCGTGGACAGCGGCACCTCGACCCTCGACATGGACTGCATCGCCCAGTCCACACTCCATGTCACCAGTACCACCGCATCAGGCGATCCCTCGCCCCATGCTGCGATGGGGGTGTTTGCCGGTATCCGCGCAACGTCCATGGCCCGTCTGGGTAGCGACAATCTGGAAGGGTTGCGGGTGGCGGTGCAGGGCCTGGGCAATGTGGGCTACGCGTTGGCCGAGCAACTGCATGCGGCGGGTGCCGAGTTGCTGGTCAGTGACCTGGATGCGGGCAAGGTGCGCCTGGCGGTGGAGCAGCTCAATGCACACCCGGTGACCAATGATGCCTTGATCAGCACCCCCTGCGATATCTTCGCGCCCTGCGGGGTAGGGCCGGTGCTGAACGGGCAGAGCGTGATGCAACTGCGCTGCGCAGCGGTGGCGGGCTCGGCCAACAACCAGCTGACCACCTTGCAGGTGGCCGACCAGTTGGAGAACCGCGGGATACTGTATGCGCCAGATTACGTGATCAATGCCGGCGGGTTGATCTACGTGGCGTTGAAGCATCGTGGTGAAGACCTGGGCACCATCACCGCGCACCTGGCGCGGATACCCACACGGTTGACCGAAGTGTTTGCCCATGCCCAGGCCGAAAAACGCTCACCGGCCCGGGTGGCGCAGATGCTGGCGGAAAGGTTGCTCTACGGCTGAGAAGGCTTGCGCGACCTTTGTAGGAGCGGCCTTGTGTCGCGAAAGGGCCGCATAGCGGCCCCAGTGTTACCACAT